>NZ_RZTC01000053.1:4560-41826 GCF_004023165.1 Mesorhizobium sp. M7A.F.Ca.MR.176.00.0.0
TCCCTGGCGCGCTCCGCGACGATGGCGCGGACATCGGCCTCGGCCGCCGCGATCGCCGCCGCCTCGTCGAGGAAATCGCGCACGGTTTCACCCGAGGCAAGACGAAACAGCCCTTCTATGGGCTGGCTGACCCGCGCCTCGGCCGAAACCCTGACCTGGCCGACGACGGCGCCGAGCGCGTTGGCGACATCGGTATCCCTGGGCACCACGCAGTCATTGCCGATCAGCGGCGGCAGCCCGGCATAATGCAGCGGCGCCGAGGCGCCGAGGCCGATGACCGGGCGGTCGAGCGCAACGCTCAGGCGGGCAATGCCGGGATGCGCGTCGACCGCGCGCTGCACCAGGGCGTGCGCCACCGTCGACGCGCCATCGAGCCCGTCCTCGGCAAAGGCGGTTTCGAGGATATATTCGGCCGACCAGCGCGTCAGCGTCACCAGCACCCGTTCCGAAATCGCATCCGGCGAAGCGGCGATGTTCTGGCCACGGCCGTCACGCTTGCGGGCGAACAGTTCGGCGCCGAGGCGCGCGGCGATGGGATCCCAGTTCGCCTGCTTGCCCAGCACGTGGGCAGCGTCCGACGGGGTGAAGCCGGCGACATGCACCAGCCCGCGCGACACCAGCCGGTTCAGCGTCGCGTTCTGCGCGTTCGAGGTCAAAAGCCTGTCGACGGCGAGCGGCACGGCACCAATCAGCTCGTAGAGCTTGGCTTCGGCGCCGGTCAGGCCGGCGGCGAGCCGATCCGGCACGCCGGTGCGCACCGCGAAGCGGCCGTCCATGCGGCCGGGATTGGGCGCCCGCAACTGGCGCTCGAGTTCCGATGTGACGGCGCTGCCATGCGCCATGCCGGCCAGCGCCAGCGGCACCAGGCGGCGCGGCCCGAGCAGGATCTTCGGGTTGAGCGCGCCATCTTCCAGCGCCACTTCGGAATCGCCGCCGAGGCCGAAGGTGCGCATGGCGACGGCCTCGACCATGGTGCGGAAGCCGCCGACGGTGGCGCCTTCCGGATCGAGCCTGGGACGGCCGCCGTCGAGCACGGCGACATCAGTGGTGGTGCCGCCTATGTCGGACACCACAGCATTGTCGAGCCCGGTCATGTGGCGGGCGCCGACCAGGCTGGCGGCCGGGCCGGACAGGATGGTCTCGATCGGCCGCTGGCGGGCAAAGGCGGCCGAAACCAGCGCGCCATCGCCGCGCACCACCATCAGCGGTGCCGCGATGCTGCGTTCTCCAAGAAAACCTTCGGTTGCCGCCACCAGCCGGTCGATCATCGAGATCAGCCTGGCGTTGAGCAAAGTGGTCAGCGCCCGGCGCGGGCCGCCGAGCTTGGCCGACAGCTCGTGGCTCGATGTGACCGGCAGGCCCGTCTTTTCGCGGATCAACTCGCGGGCGGCGATCTCATGCGCCGGGTTGCGGGTGGCAAAATAGGCGCAGACGGCAAAGCCGGACACCGAGGCGCCGAGTTCCGGCAGCATCGCTTCCAGCCCAGACAGGTCGAGCCTGGCGGCATTGCCGTGCACATCGTGACCGCCCGGACAAAAAACCACCGGATCGGTGCCGAGCGCGGCCTTCAGCCCGTCGCGGGCGAGGTCGCCCTCGGAAAAGCCGATCATCACCAGCGCGACGCGGCCGCCCTGCCCCTCAACCAGCGCATTGGTGGCAAGCGTCGTCGACATCGAGACCAGCTTGATATGAGCCGGATCGGTTCCGGCTTTCTGCAGCACCGCATCGACGGCACCGGAAATGCCCACGGCAAGATCATGCCTTGTGGTCAGCGCCTTGGCCTTGGCCAGCACCTTGCCCTTGTTCGGCCCTTCTTGCGGGCCTTCCGTTTCAGACCACAACACGGCATCGGTATAGGTGCCGCCGGTGTCGATCCCGAGGAACAGCGGCTTTGGCTTGGTCTTGGCGGTCATTTTTGGCGGCGGTCCGGGTGGCAATTTATTTGTCCCTGCCCTTAGCCGATACGGAGCGGGCGATAAAGCCGCGAGCGCTGGGCCACGGGTAATCTCCCCCCTCGAGGGGGAGATGTCGCCAAAGGCGACAGAGGGGGTCGGCACGACTGGATGCGACTTCATACGAGGCGAAAGAGGAAGCCAGCGCTCTACGCGAGATGACCCCCTCTGGCCTGCCGGCCATCCCCTCAAGGAGGGAGATCGCAGCTACCCCACAAACCCCACCTTCTTGTGCGTCCCATCGCAGAACGGTTTGTTGGCGGAATGGCCGCAGCGGCAGAGGAAGGCGCGTTGCGTACGGTCGACCGTATGGCCGGTTCCGGTGACGATCTCGAGATTGCCCTCAAGCTTGAGCGGGCCATTGGTGGTCGGCGTCACTTTCAGCGGACCATTCCTCGCTTCGAGCGCCAGCGTGTCCTTCAGCGGCGGCTCGCCAGTGGCGGCAAAACCGGATTTGTTGTGGCTGCCGTCGCAGAACGGCTTGTTCTCCGAAGCGCCGCAGCGGCAGAGCGTGGCACGATAAGAAGTCTCGCCGTCGAGCACGATCTCGGCGTGTACCGCCAGCGGGCCGTTTTCCCGCAGCCGCACCGTGTTGACCACCGGTGATTGCTCCTGCGGCCCGCCATCCTTCCTGACATAGGTGATGGCGCCCGACGGGCAGCTCTCGGCGATGGCGACGATCTTCTCGACGCTGGCCGCCTCGGGATGGATCCATTGGCCCGGCGCGTTGGGCACGAAGACATGCGGATCGCCGAGCACGCAGTTGCGCGAATGGATGCAGCGCTTGCCGGAAAACCCGACGTCGATCTTGTCGCTTTCGACCATGCCGGCCATAGCTGGGCTCCTTTTGCCTGAAGCACGTCGCGTCTGAACAGTTCGAGGCGGCGCGCGCTGGGTATTTGCACAGGCTATGGCTCCGGCCCGAAGACCGTCAAGCTGGCAAACCGGTCAGGGGACCAGCTCGATCTCCTCGGTCTCGCCGCCGCTACAGGTGTAGCAGCAATCCTCGCATTTTTCCGTGTTGCCGGGACCGACGCCCCAATAGGTGCCCTCGTCGCCATCGACCCAGGCGCCGTAGCAGATCGATTCGCCCGCGTTGCATGATATCGGCAGCTGCTTGGTCTCGCCGTCGTCGAGGAAATAGTCCTTGTCCTCGCCCGGCCAGACATAGTCGCGATCCTGGCTGTAGAGCTCGACGCGCATGGCGTTCGGGTGGCTGTTCTTGATGGCGAAGGTGACATCGTCGGCTTGCGCCGCCGACGCAACCAGCATGACGAAGGACAGCGCGGCCAGCATGCGGCGCGCATAGGCATGAAACATGATAACCCCCGAATAAGCGGCCCACCCGGCCGCGGGGCAACCATTGCATGCAGCGCTGAATCGCGGAAGTGGACCGGACGAAGCGATCCCTGACTTAATTTGGGTCCAACGACACTTCCGCGCTCTACGGCACCAGATCGATCGTCTCGGTCGAGTGTTCCACGCAGATGAAGCAGCAGGTGTCGCAGGGCTGGTCATTGTCCGGCCCAACGCCGGCCGAGAGGCTGTCGTTGCCGTCGGCCCAGGCGCCATAGCAGATTTGTTCGCCCTGATTGCAGGACAGCGGCACGGATTTCTGCGACTCGGGTTCGATCAGGAACACCTTGTCATTGCCCGGCCAGACCGTCTCACGGTCGCGGCTGAACAGTTCGACCGCGACCGCTTCCTTGCGCAGGTTCTTGACAAAGAAGGCCATCTCGGCGGCCTGCGCCGAGGTGGTGAAGAACAAGGCCGCAAGTGCAGCCATACGAAAGAGCGTCACCGTCGGACCTCGCGAATCAGGGCGGCAGAATCGCATGCCCGCCGGGAACTAGGAAGATACGGCACCCTCTGCCGCAATCTCGCGCCCCAGCCGCACCGTTTCCCGCACCAGCAGGTCGAGATCCTCGCGCCGTGTGCGATGATTGGTGATCGCCACGCGCAACCAGTGCTCGCCATGCACCGTGGTGTCCGAAAGGGCCGCAATGCCCTGTTCCTGCAGCCGCAGCATGACCTCCGTGTTGAGCGTCTTCAGAGCCTCGCCTGTCAGACCGGGCTGATAGCGGAAGCAGACGATGTTGACGGTCGGCGATGCCGCCAGCTGCAATTGTGGCGCGGCCTCGATCAAGCCGGCAAGATAGACAGCCTGGGCAATGTTCTGGTCGATCAGGCGGCCGAATTTCTCGACGCCGTGCTCCTTCAGCGCCATCCACACCTTCAGCGCGCGGAAACCGCGCGACGTCTGCAGGCCGTAGTCGTGCAGCCATTCGCCGGAAGCGAGGCCGCGCGGCGTCGATTCCAGATATTCCGGCGTCACAGCGAAGGTCCCGCGATGCGCGGCGGCATCCCTGACCAGGGCGCAGCCGACCTCAAATGGGGCGTGCAGCCATTTGTGCGGATCGAGCGCGACCGAATCCGCCCGTTCGATGCCGGCGACGCGATGCGCGTTTTCAGGCGCAATGGCGATCAGCGCGCCGATGCAGCCGTCGACATGGAACCAGAGGCCTTCCTCATGTGCCAGCTTCGCAAGCGCCTGCAAATCGTCGATCGCCCCGGTGTTGACGGTGCCGGCCGTACCGATGACGCAGGCCGGCTTGAACCCTGCTGCGCGGTCCTCAGTGATCGCCGCACGCAAGGCAGCGATATCGATGCGCAGCCCGCTATCGGTCGGGATGCGGCGCAGTGCCCGGTTGCCGAGGCCGAGTGCCTCCATCGCCTTGCGGTGGCACGAGTGTATCTGCTCCGAGCCGTAGAAGCGCAGCGGCTTCTCGATGGCAGCAACGCCATGCTCGCGCACGTCGATGCCGGCCTTGACGTTGCGCGCCACGGTCAGCCCTATGATGTTGGCCATCGAGCCGCCGCTGACCAGCGTGCCGCCGGCAGAAGCCGGAAAGCCCAGCATCTGCTTGCACCAGTTCACCACCTGGCTGTCCATCAGCCCGGCCGCGTGGTTGCCGCCGCCGAGGTTGGAGCCCTGGATGGCCGCCAGGAAATCGCCGAGCGCGCCGGTGAAGTTGCTCGACCCCATGTACCAGGACCAGAAGCGCGGATGGGTGTTGCCCATCGGATAGGACATCACCGTGCGCGAGACCTCGCCATAGACGGCGGCAAGCGGTGCCGGCGAACGCGGCAGCGGTGCCGCGAAGGCCTCTCTCACATCGGCCGGCATCTCCCGCCAGACCGGGCGGTCGCGCACATCGCGGAGATAATCGACCGCATCGTCGATGACGCGGTGCGACAGGGCCTGTACATCGGCCCAGTCCGGGGGATCGAGCGTTTCCTCGGCCACCAGGCCGAGGTTTTCTTGCATGGCGTCCATACCAGATCTCCCGTCAAGTCGCCGGGAACTGGCAGCCGGGCGTCGAGCGCGACAGGGCGGCCTCCTCGGCATCCATCTCGGCCTCGATGCCATCGAACAGCGGCGTCGACATGTAGCGCTCGCCGGTGTCGGGCAGCATGCACAGGATCACCGCCCCGGCCGGCGCCTTCTCCGCGACCTGCCGTGCCACGGCGAAGGTGGCGCCGCCGGAAATGCCGGTGAAGATGCCCTCTTTCCGCGCCAGTTCCCTGGCCCATTTGATGCCCTCGGGCCCGGCGATCGGCATCACCTCGTCATAGAGGCTAGTGTCGATCGCCTCCTGCAGCACGTTGGGGATGAAGTCCGGCGTCCAGCCCTGGATCGGGTGCGGCTCGAAGGCCGGATGGCTGGCGGCGGGCGCACCATCGGCGCCGCGCTGCTGGACCTTGCCGCTGCCGATGAGCTGCGCGTTGGCCGGCTCGGAGAGCACGATGCGGGTTTCCGGGCGCTCGCGGCGCAGCACGCGCGCCACGCCTACCACCGTGCCGCCGGTGCCATAGCCGGTGACGAAGCAATCTAGCCGCGAGCCGGCGAAATCATTGACGATCTCGCGCGCCGTCGTCGCCTCGTGGATGGCGGCATTGGCGGCCGTCTCGAACTGGCGGGCGAGGAACCAGCCATTGGCCTCGGCCAGTTCCACCGCCTTCTTGTACATGCCGAAACCTTTTTCGGCGCGCGGCGTCAGCACCACCTTGGCGCCCAGCATGCGCATCAGCTTGCGGCGCTCGACCGAAAAACTGTCGGCCATGGTGACGACCAGCGGATAGCCCTTCTGCGCGCAGACCATGGCGAGGCCAATGCCGGTGTTGCCGCTGGTCGCCTCGACAACTGTCTGGCCCGGCTTCAGCGCACCGCTGCGCTCGCCCTCCTCGATGATGTTGAGCGCCAGCCGGTCCTTCACCGAAGCACCGGGATTGAAGTACTCGGCCTTGACGTAGATCGTCGCGTGGGCCGGTCCGAGATTGTTGATGCGCACCACCGGCGTGTCGCCGACGGTATCGAGAATGCTGTCGAACAAGCGGCCGCGCCCGGCCGTGGTTCTGATCTTCTGCTGCTGCAACATCTTGGTCTCCTTGATTGTCATCGCGTTTTGTCTTCACGGGCCGGTTACAAACCGGCGGGTCGGGCGGCGAGGTTTGGTGACCTTGCCGCGCTAGGACTGACATGCCGCACAGCGGCAATGGCTGCATCCGGCGCTGAAATCCGCTGCCGGATGCGCCGTGTCGTGTTTGGTGATACAGGAGAGGCCGACAGGCCAGCGTGGGAGCAGGCGTGGAAACGCACGTGGAATCCAGCCGATCGAGGCCGGACGGCGACATGCCGGTCCTTTCCGTGCGCCTGCTCGGACCGCTGGCGATCTCCCGCAATGATGTGCCGGTTACGTTGCCGTCGTCGCGCAAACTGCGCGCTCTGTTGGCCTATCTGGCGCTGGCGCCGCATCCTGTCAGCCGCAGCCGTCTGTGCGAGCTGCTGTGGGACGTGCCGAACGATCCAAGGGGCGAGCTGCGCTGGTGCCTGAGCAAGCTGCGCGGCGCACTCGACGCGCCGGGCCGACACCGGGTCGTGACACAGGGCGACACGGTAGCACTCGATCTGAGCGATTGTCTGGTCGATGCGCTGGAGGTGAGCAAGGCCGCCTCGCAAGGGCTGGGCAGCCTTGATGTCGACCGCTTGCGGGCGCTGGCCAAACTGTTTGCCGGCGATTTTCTCGACGGGCTGGAGCTCGAGCGCAGCCCGCATTTCAACAGCTGGCTGATCGCGCAGCGCCGCCGCTTCAGCGCTTGCCATGCCGCCGTTCTGGGACGGCTTGTCGCAAGCCTGCCGGCGCATAGTGACGAGGCGATCGCCCATCTCGACACATGGGTGGAACTGGCGCCGTTCGACACGCGCGGACATCTGGCGCTGCTGTCCAATCTGGCCGGGCGCGGCGAGGCCGGCGCGGCAGAGCAGCACCTGGCTTCGGCGGAGCGATTGTTTCGGTCGGAGGAGCTCGATTTCGCACCGCTTCGCGCGGCTTGGCGGGCGATCCGTGAACAACGGCCCGGGTCCTCGCCACGGACACAGGCGGCCTGCCTGTCCACGCTATCGCCACTGGTGGCCACCACCGTACCCGGCCCGGTCGAGCCCAGCCACGCGTCGCTGGCGGTGATGCCGTTTGTCGAGGAGAGCGGCGGCACGCGCGGCGGATTGGCCGACGGTTTCACCCACGACATCATCACCCGCCTGGCCAAGCTCAGGGATTTCTTCGTCATCGCGCGCGGATCGGTGTTTGCGCTGGCAGAGCAGAACATCGCGCCCGAGGATGCCGGCCGCCGGCTGAATGTCGACTATGTCGCCACCGGCACGGTGCGCAGCCCGTCCGGCCGCCTCATCGTCGGCGTCGAACTGATCGAGGTGCGCAGCGCCAGGATCGTCTGGGCCGAGACCTTCGAGCGCAGGCCCGATGACATCTTTTCCGTGCTCGACGACATCGGCAACAGCATCGTCTCCTCGATCTCGGCCGAGATCGAAACCGTCGAGCGCAACCGCGCCATGCTGAAGGCGCCCAGCTCGCTCAACGCTTGGGAGACCTACCATCGCGGCCTCTGGCACATGTACCGCTTCACCCAGGCGGAAAACGAACAGGCGCGGCATTTCTTTGCCCAGGCCTTGCAGCTCGACCCGACCTTTGCCCGCGCCTATGCCGGCCTGTCCTTCACCCACTGGCAGAACGCCTTCCAGCGCTGGGGCGACCGCGACCGCGAAAGCGCGCTGGCCTTCGAGAGCGCCGGACACAGCCTGCTGGTCGACGACCACAATCCGGCCGCGCATTGGGCGATGGGCCGGGCGCTGTGGCTGCGCGGCGAGCAGGACGGCTCGCTGCTCGAACTCGAGCGGGCTGTCGATCTCAGCCCCAACTTCGCGCTTGGCCACTACGCGCTGTCCTTCGTGCATTCGCAGTCAGGCGACCCGCGAGCGGCGATAGGCTCTTCGGATCATTCGCGCCATCTCAGCCCGTTCGACCCGCTGCTGTTCGGCATGCTGGGCGCACGCGCCATGGCGCATGTCCGGCTCGGCCAGTTCGAGGAAGCGGCCGAATGGGCGCTGAAGGCGGCGGCGCGGCCCAACGCCCACGCCATCATACTGGCGATCGCCGCGCACTGCCTGGCGCTGGCCGGACGGCTCGACGAGGCGCGCGGCTTCGCCGCCGCCATTCGCAAGACAAGGCCGGACTATTGCGCCGACGATTTCATCGGCACCTTCCGCTTCGAGCCGGACGCCGTGGCGCTGTTCCGGCAGGGCGCCAGGCTTATCGGGCTGAACTGAAGCCTGGCATCGCCATCTCTGGGATCGCCTGGGAATTTCGCCTCAATTCCGCTGGGTTAACGAAGTCGGAAGGAGTTGTTTAACCGTTTGCAGCTATGTCACCGCGTGGGGGACCGACAAAGTGAGTATGATGAGCAACAGCCCCGACAAGCGCAATGAATGGCGCGCCATCTTTTACGTGCAAGCTCGCGTTGCCATCCTGTTTGTCCCGGTGGTTGCCAGCCTGCTGATCATAGCGGCGCTTGCCGGCAACGAACGCAAATCCGTTCCCAGCATGATCGACCCGACCGTCACCGGCTCCGTGCGGTAGACCGGCGGTCATCGGCTCTTCGAGATGCTGTCGGAGGCGGGCGCCTGGCGTGCGCTATCGGCGGTTTTCATTTGGCGCTAAAATCATCCGATGGCACTGAATGAGTGGGCCCGAACGATCAAGCGCGATGTGCATGCGCTCTACCTCGCCGCTCGCGATCCCCGAACGCCCTGGTACGCCAAGGCGCTTGCCGTGTGTGTTGCAAGCTATGCCTTGTCGCCAATCGACCTGATCCCCGATTTCATTCCGGTGATCGGCTATCTCGACGACGTCATCCTTGTCCCTTTGGGCGTCCTTGCCGTGGTCAGGATGATACCGCCCGAGGTGATGGCGGAACACAGAAAGACCGCCGCGCTGGCCGCCGACAGGCCGGTGAGCCGCTACGCGGCGGTGATCATTGTTTGTATCTGGACTGCCTCGGTCGTGCTGGCCGGGTGGCTGGGATATCTGTATTTCGCCGACTGACTGCCAGGCCGTTCAGCAGGGAGGCCGCCGCCAAGAAAGCCCGGACGGACCGCGCTTTTCCAGGGATTCCGTCGCCATCCGGCGACGCTCAAACAAAGCGCGGGATCGGGCCGTTCTGCGAGGTCACGTCGTCGCCGAGGTCGACAAACACCTCGTCGACATAGCACCATGCCCAGCCTTCCGGCGGATCGTAGCCCTCGATGATCGGATGCTTGGTGGCGTGAAAATGCCTGGTGGCGTGGCGGTTGGGCGAGTCGTCGCAGCAGCCGACATGGCCGCAGGTGCGGCAGAGCCGCAAATGCACCCATTGCGACCCGCTCTTCAGGCACTCCTCGCAGCCGAGCGCACTCGGCGTCACCTTCCTGATGTCGCGCGTATGCCTGCATTCATCCATCATGGTCTCCCTGCTGTTTCAGGTGCGTCCGCGCGCGCGAGATAGGCATGCAATGCCGCGACCACCTGGGCGCCTTCGCCGACAGCCGCCGCGACGCGTTTGACCGAACCGGAACGGACATCGCCGATGGCGAACACGCCGCTGCGGCTGGTCTCCATCTGCGCCGATCCCAGCTCCGATCCGGTGCGCACGAACCCCCTGGCGTCCAGCGCCACATCGCAATTCGCCAGCCAATCGGTGTTCGGGTCGGCGCCGATGAAGAGAAAGAGATGGCGGATCGGGCGCGTCGTTTCCGCGCCGCTGGCGCGGTCGCGCCATCGCACCGAGCCAAGATTGCCCTCTTCGCCGTCCAGCGCCTCGATTTCGGTCCCGGTCAGCACCTCGATGTTCGGCTGCGCCCGGATGCGTTCGACCAGGTAGCGCGACATGCTGGCATCGAGGCTGCCACCGCGCGCCAGCAGCGCCACTTTGCGCGCATGACTGGCCAAGTAGACAGCCGCCTGCCCGGCCGAATTGCCGGCGCCGACCAGCGCCACTTCCTGGTCCGCGCAAAGCCGGCCTTCGATGGGCGACGCCCAATAGTGCACGCACGTTCCCTCGAACCGCGCCAGATTGGCGATGTCGAGGCGGCGATAGCGCGCACCGCTGGCGATCACCACGCTGCGCGTCCGCACGGTCTCGCCGTCACCGACATCGAGCAGATAGCGGGCGCCTGACGCGTCGGTGGCGGCGCTCAAAAGCTTCGCCTCGTCCGGGATGACCATTTCGACGCCGAATTTCTGCGCCTGGTTGTAAGCGCGCGCCATCAGCGCCATGCCGGTGATGCCGGTGGGGAAACCGAGATAGTTCTCGATGCGCGAGGAGGCACCGGCCTGTCCGCCGAAAGCACGGCAATCAAGCACGATCGTCGACAGCCCTTCGGATGCCGCATAGACCGCCGCCGCCAGCCCTGCCGGGCCGGCGCCGACGATGGCCACGTCATACACCGTCTCGGCATCGATCGGCCGCAGCAGGCCGATGCAGCGGGCGAGGTCCTTTTCGCCGGGGTTCATCAGCAGCCTGCCGTTTGGACAGAGCACGATCGGCAGGTGGTGCGGATCGACCTCGAAGCGTTCGACCAGGGTTTTGGCGCAGGGATCGCTGCCGGAATCGAGCACGCGGTGCGGTTGGCCGCTGCGGGCGAGGAAACCCTGCAGCCGCAACACGTCGGCATTGTCCTGGGGTCCGATGATGATCGGCCCGCTGGTGGCGCTCTCCAAAAGCCCGACGCGGCGCAGGATCAGCGCCCGCATGATGCGCTCGCCGAGATTGGCCTCCTGCACCATCAGGTCGCGCAGCCGCTGCGAGGCGATGACGAACGCCTCCACCGGTTCGGCGGCCTGCGCATTGACCAGCGAGGGACGGGCCGAAAGCTGCGCCAGCTCGCCGACAAAGCTGCCCGGACCATGCGTGACGATCGTCTCGCGCCGGCCGAGCCCGCCGTCCTGGGTGATGTCCACGCTGCCCGACAGCACGACGATCAGACCGGGCGCCACATCGCCTGCTTCGATGATGTGCTCGCCAGCGGCATAGGCGCTGGCCTCGCCGAACCGGCGCATGCGGTCGATATCCACCTCGGCCAGCGTGGGGAACGCCTGGTCGCGGCGGGCACCGAATATCTGGGTGGTGGATTGAGCCATGGTTTTGAGCGTAGCGAAGCGGGCGCGGAGTTTGAAGCGGTTTGTGAGGGGACTGGCCGGAAGGGGAGGTTGGCGGCAAAGAAAAAGCCCGGGCGAGCCGGGCTTTTTCTCTAAGTTTCTGAACCGGCGAATGGTTCGAAACGGGAATTTGGTGCCCAGAAGAGGACTCGAACCTCCACTCCTTGCGGAACACGGACCTGAACCGTGCGCGTCTACCAATTCCGCCATCTGGGCTGGTGCGGGCTCATGTAAGCGGGCAAGCGATTGCTGTCAACGCGCTTTTTTCGCAGGTGCTCCGTTCGCCGGCTCAGTCGTCCAGCACTTCCTTCGAAGCGACGGTGGAATCGGCGTTGAGCTGGTAGATGACCGGCACGCCGGTGCCGAGTTCCAGCTTGACGATCTCCTCGCCCGACTTGCCGTCGAGCGCCATGATAAGCGCGCGCAGCGAGTTACCGTGCGCGGCGACCAGCACGGTGCCGCCGCGCAGCACATGCGGCTGCAGGTCGTGCAGGTAATAGGGCCAGACGCGGGCGCCGGTGTCCTTGAGGCTTTCGCCGGCCGGCGGCGGCACGTCGTAGGAGCGGCGCCAGACATGCACCTGCTCCTCACCCCATTTCTTGCGGGCGTCGTCCTTGTTGAGGCCGGTGAGGTCGCCATAGTCGCGCTCGTTGAGTGCCTGGTCGCGGGTGGTCTTCAGATCGCTCTGGCCGACCGCGTCGAGAATGTGCTGGCAGGTCTTTTGCGCCCGGATCAGCGCCGAGGTGAATGCGATGTCGAATTTCAGGCCGCGCGCCTTGAGTTTTTGCCCCGCGGACTTGGCCTCGGCGTGGCCCTGCTCGGTCAGGTCGACGTCGCGCCAGCCGGTGAACAGGTTCTTCAAATTCCATTCGCTCTGGCCGTGGCGCACGAGCACGAGGGTTCTCGACATGTTTGCTCCCTTCAGGTTGGCAGATTGGCCGCTCAGCTGAGGCCGAGCACGTCCCGCATCGAATACAGCCCCGGCTTCTTGCCGCGCGCCCAAAGCGCCGCCTTGACGGCGCCCCGAGCGAAGATGGCGCGGTCCTCGGCATGGTGGGCAAGCGTGATGCGCTCGCCGGTGCCGGCCAGCATCACGCTGTGGTCGCCGACGACAGAGCCGCCGCGCAGGGTGGCAAAGCCGATCGAGCCTGTCTTGCGCACGCCGGTGTGGCCGTCGCGGACGCGTACCTCATTGCCTGAAAGCTCGATACCACGCCCGGCGGCGGCGGCTTCGCCCAGCAGCAGCGCTGTGCCCGATGGCGCGTCGACCTTGTGCTTATGGTGCATTTCGAGGATCTCGATGTCGAAATCGTCGGCATCGAGCGCGCGTGCCGCCTGCTCGACCAGCACCGCCAGCAGATTGACGCCGAGGCTCATATTGCCCGACTTGACGATCGTCGCATGGCGCGCCGCCGCCGCGATTTTCGCATTGTCGTCGGCCGTGCACCCGGTCGTGCCGATGACGTGAACGATGCGCGCTTGCGCGGCGTAGCCAGCGAATTCGACCGTCGAAGCAGGCGTGGTGAAATCGAGCACGCCGTCTGCCTTGGCGAAGACCGGCAACGGGTCGTCGCCGATCGGCACATTGATGATGCCGATGCCCGCCAGTTCGCCTGCGTCCTTGCCCAGATAGGGCGAACCCGCCCGCTCGACCGCGCCGATGACCCGCGCGCCGGGGATGGTGTGGATGGCACGGATCAGCGTCTGGCCCATGCGGCCGGCAGCGCCCACCACCACAAGGCCCATATCGCCTGCTTCGCTCATGTGCTCCTCACAGCAGTCTTCTTCGCACGCGTGGCCCGGACCGGAGTTTGGATCGGCTCGCGGTCCTCGACAAGCCCCAGTCCCTTCTTGCCCTGGATGCGGTGGAAGCGGGAATAGATGCTGTCCGGGTCGGCCATCAGCGTCGCATGGGTGCCTTCCTCGACCAACCGTCCCTCTTCCAGCACGATGATGTGGTCGGCATTGACCACCGTCGACAGCCGATGCGCTATGACGATGGTCGTGCGGCCTTGCATGACTTGGGTCAGCGCTTCCTGGACGCGCGCCTCCGCTTCGTTGTCGAGCGCCGATGTCGCCTCGTCGAGCAGCAGGATCGGTGCCTGGCGCACGATGGCGCGGGCGATCGAGACGCGCTGGCGCTGGCCGCCGGAAAGGGTCGAGCCGCCTTCGCCGACCGGCGTGTCGTAACCTTGCGGCTGCTGGCGGATGAACTCGTCGGCTGCCGCCTGTTTCGCCGCCTGCTCGATCTCGGCGTCCGTGGCCGACAGACGGCCGTAGCGGATGTTGTCGCGGATCGTGCCTTCGAAAAGATAGGGCGCCTGCGCCACATAGGCGATCGACTGCCGCAGCGAATGCTTGGTTACCTTCGAGATGTCCTGGCCATCGACCTCGATGCTGCCCCGATCGACGTCGTAGAAGCGCTGCAAGAGCGCCACCAGCGTCGATTTGCCGGCGCCCGACGCACCGACGATCGCCGTCACCTTGCCGGCCGCGGCGGTAAAGCTCAGGTCCCTAAGCACCGGCATGTCGGCGCTGTAGCCGAACGTCACATTGTCGAAACGCACCTCGCCGGTGGTGATCCTCGCCTCGACGGCATCGGGTGCGTCGCCCTGTTTCGGCTCCAGGTCGAGCAACTCGTAGATCATGCGCGCGTTGACCAGGGCACGTTCCATGCCCACCTGTGTGCGCGCCAGGCGTCTTGCCGGATCGTAAGCCATGATCAGTGCGGTGATGAAGGAGAAAACCGCGCCCGGCGGCTGCCCAAGATACAGCGCCCGGTAGCCGGAATAGGCAAGCACGGAGGTGATGGCGAGACCGCCCAGAATCTCGGAAATCGGCGACAGCCGCTCCGAGACGCGGGCGATCTTGTTGTTACGCTGCTCGGCCGTGTCCGCCATGATGCCGATGCGGCGCGCCAGCTCGGCCTCCAAGGTGAAGGCCTTGACGATGGCGATGCCTTGCGTGGCTTCCTGCACGGACCCGTTCAGCCGCGAATTGATCAGGACGGATTCCCGGTTGATACGCCGCAGTCGGCGGGTGATATAGACGACGGCCCAGATCAGTGGAGGGCCGATCAGCAGCGAGCTGAGCGACAACACCGGATCCTGATAGATCATCACGCCGACGAGAGCGACCAGCGTGACCGCGTCGCGGCTGATGGAGGTCAGTGTCAGCGACAGCAGATCGCGAACGCCGCCGACATTCTCGCTGACCTGTGCCGCCAGCCGACCGGAACGCGTATCGTTGAAGAAGTTGACGCCGAGCTTCATCAGATGGTCGAAGCTGCGCTTCTGGTAGCGCGCGACCAGATTGTTGCCGATACTGGCCAACGCGACTGCTTGGCCGTAACCGGCGAAGCCGCGCAGCAGGGAGGCCCCCATGAAACCGGCGCAGATCAACCAGAGCATATCGCCGCGTCGTTCGTAGAAGATCTGGTTGATCATCGGGGCCATGATCCACGCCGTGAAGGCAGTGGTGCCGGAAACGATCAGCAGGCAAGAGACGGCGACGACATAGGTCCAGCGATACTCTTTGCCGTTTTCAGCGAGGATGCGGCGGAGCACCGCTGTGACCTCGCCGGGCCGGGCTTTTTGTTTGTTTGGAGCTTGAAGTGTCAAATCGGGAGCGCTTTGTGGTTTTCCGCCTCGTGGGACCGGGGCTGCAAATTCGGCACCCCTCTTAACGCCCTGCGGCCTGATTGCCTATGCCCGCACCTGATTAACTTCGTCGCGGGGCGCGAGCGCTTCGCTGGCTTTCAGGCCTGCCAGCGCCGGCCCTCCGTCTGGACACCGAACAGCAAGGGGTTCCTGGCATAGGCGGCAAGGCCCAGAAGTGCGGCCAGCGGGTGGGTGATGACATAGACCGGCATGGTGCGCATCATCGCGCTGTGCGGCGCCTTGTCCTCGAAAGCGGCGCGGAAATTGCCGGCTTTCAGCGCCGGCACGATCTTCTGCGCGATGCCACCGGTGAGGAACACGCCGCCGCGGCTCATGAACACCAGAGCAAGGTCGCCTGCGGTGCGCCCAAGGCAGGTGACGAAAATCTCCAGCGCTTCCACTGCAACCGGATCGGTTTTCGCAAGTGCCGCGGCAGTGATCTCGGCCGGCGTGGTGAAGGGCGACGGCTTGCCGTCTGCCTTGGCAACCGCCCGATAGACATTGACCAGACCGCGTCCGCACAGGATCTGCTCGCCCGAAATGCGGCCCTCCAGCTTCTCGATATGCGGAAAAACCTCGAAATCGCGCGGTGTGCGCGGGCCGATGTCCATATGGCCGCCCTCGCCGGGGACCGGTATCCAGTGGTGCAGCGCGTGGACCAGCCCGGCGACGCCGAGCCCGGTTCCTGGACCGAGCACGACGCGCCCGGCATTGGGCTCCGGCGTGCCGCCGCCGATCTTTTCCATGTGCTCCTCGCCGAGCGCGACGACGGCCAGCGCCTGCGCCTCGAAATCGTTGAGCACGACGATGTCGCTCAGGCCGAGGCTGGCGAACATTTTCCTCGGCTTGACGATCCAGGGGCAGTTGGTCAGCTCGATCTCGTCGCCGTCGACCGGGCCAGCCACCGCCAGCACCGCCGAATTGGGACGCACCGACGAGCGGTCGAGCACGGCCGCCTGGATCGCCTCGTCGATGGTGTTGTAGTTCGCCGTCTGGACAATGGTCGGCTCGCCTGCCTCGGAATTGGCGTCGAGCACGATCGAAAAGCGCGCATTGGTGCCGCCGATGTCGCCGATGAGGATCGGAAACCGCAACAAAGTATCGTCGTCGCCTGTGCGTGGCATGCTCTCGTCCGTCTCCGGCGCCCCCGACGGCATCTGGCCGTTCTTCCGTTGACTAGCGCATGGGTTTGAAAAGGGAAACGGTTTTCGACCCCGGCGGCGCGCTGAGGCCGGCTCTGCGGCCAAACCGCCACGGTTTCGCAAAAATGAGGCGCTGAACCGATTGAGTCTGCTATAAGCTATAAGCCGTGATCGTCAGTTTCCAGGCGGCCGCGGTCGCGGCAGCGGCACGCCGATCTCGGGCGTCGCCGTGAAAGCGTTCATCGTGCTTGGCAAGCCGGCGGCGGCCGGGGTGGCGGGCAACGAGGGCGCTTCGGGTTCGGGCGCGGCAGCCGCGACCGGCACGCCGCCGCCATGGTAGGTCGCCGCATCGGCCGACGACGGCCCCGGCGCGTCAAGCACAGCGCGGCACTCGCTCGGCAGGTTCGCCATCGTCATCAGGTCGCGCGCCTTGGGGGCATCGGGGTTCTTGTTGGGCCGCCACGGCTCCTGCGTGAACCACCAGGCCAGCGGCTTGCCGCAACCGTCATCGTCCGGCGTCGCTTCCTGCGCCTTGCAACCGGGCGAGCCCGGCTGGCAGCCGATGCGCATGTGGAAATGATAGTCGTGGCCCCAGAACGGCCTGACCTTGCGCAGCCAGAAGCGATCGCCCTTGACGGTGTCGCAGAGCTTTTTCTTGATGCCCGGATTGACCAGGATGCGCTCGACCTGGCCGTAGCTCGCCGCCCGCTTCAGAAGCCTTGTGTGCGCTGGCGTCCACAGCGCGTCCTTCACCAGATGGGTCTTCTCATCGACCATCAAGGTGGCGCTCATCGATTCGCGCTGCGCCATCGACAGCGGGCGGCGGGGCATCGGCGTCAGCCAGATGTCGGCGTCGAGCCCGATCTGGTGCGAGGCATGTCCTGTCAGCATCGGGCCGCCGCGCGGCTGCGAAATGTCGCCGATCAGCAGGCCTGGCCAACCATCGGCCGCTGCGTCGCGCGACAATTTCTCGACTACCGCGATCATCGTCGGATGGCCCCAGCGGCGGTTGCGCGACGGCCGCATCACCTGCCAGGTCGGACCGTCCAAGGGAATGGCGACGCCGCCGGCAAAACAGCCCTTGGAATAGAATCCGATCGACCGCGCCGCGGTCGCGGCCGGCAGTTTCTTGGCGCCGAACAGGTCTTTTGCCCGCTCCTCGGCGCTCGCCGGCTGAACGGCTAACCCAAGCACGGCAAGCAGGCCGAGCGCAGCGGCCAACAGGGGCGTTTTGCCTAGAGATAGCCTCATCGCTGTCTTCATGAACCCGGTTCTCCACCGCAATCCCAAGGCCGAATCATAGCACGCCGCGCCCGCGGCTTCGATCGTCAGCGCTTCATCGGGCTGCGCGCTTCGCCGTCACGCCAATCGCCGCTTGCCCACATATGATCGAAGGCGGCGCGGTAGTCTGGAAACCGCAGGGAATAACCCGCCGCCTTGATCGCCGCGTTGGCGACACGCTTGTTCTCGCCATAGAAGGACCGCGCCATGGGCGAAAGTTGGGCGGCGTCGAAGGGAATTTCGGGCGGCGGTTCGATACCCATCAGCGAAGCGGCATAGGCGACGACATCCTGCGGCGGCGCCGGCAGGTCGTCGGTGACGTTGAAGATGCCGCCTGTATTGCCTTCGATGAGCTGCCACAGGGCGCCGGCAATGTCGTCGCAATGGATGCGGTTGAACACCTGGTCCGGCTTGACCAGCCGCCTTGCAGTGCCGTTTTCCAGATTGACCAGCGCGTTGCGGCCGGGGCCGTAAATGCCGGACAGGCGCAGGATCGCCCCCGGTCGGCCGATCTCGCGGCCCAGCTCCAGC
The DNA here is from genome assembly GCF_004023165.1 of Mesorhizobium sp. M7A.F.Ca.MR.176.00.0.0. NCBI lineage: Bacteria > Pseudomonadati > Pseudomonadota > Alphaproteobacteria > Hyphomicrobiales > Phyllobacteriaceae > Mesorhizobium > Mesorhizobium sp. M7A.F.Ca.MR.176.00.0.0. The sequence goes on from NZ_RZTC01000053.1 coordinate 22,674, forward strand.
CAGTCTCGTTCGGCGGCCACCCGCATCACCGAGCGCTTCGACACCGGCCGGCATTCCGCCGTTTCATCGACCCATGCGCCGTCATAATTGCCGTAGACGCCGACGGTGGAGAGATAGCCGATCCATTCAAGCACCGGCATTTGAGTGAGGATTCCCGCGCGGGCGGCATTCAGCACAGGATCGCCGGCCTCTTCCGGGGCGACCGAAATCAGCAGATGCGTTGTTTTTCCCAATGCATCGCCGATTTCGCCGGTCATCGCGCCGTCGAACAGGAGCGGCGCGACACCGGCCTGCCGTAGCGTCTCGAATTTTTCCGGCGAGCGTGTCGTGCCGAAGATCGTCGCGGCGCCTTTGTTAGCCCGAGCAAAAGCCCTGCCGGAATAGCCGGCGCCGAAGATGAATATCTGCTTTTCGCTCATGCATTCGCCCTGGTTGGCCGCGCCAGACGCCATTCGTCGCGCACGGCTTCGTCGCTCTCGGCTTTCAGACCGATGGCTGCCCGTTGCGAGTATTCGGCAACGGGCACCAGCCGCGCCAGCGCCCAAATTGCCGCGCCCCGCACCAGCGGTGACGGATCGCCGAGAAGCGTACGCACCGCGCCAGACAGCGAAGCATCGCCGGAATTGCCGGCGGCGATCAGCACGTTGCGGATGAACCGGTCGCGGCCGATGCGTTTTATCGTCGAACCGGAGAAGAAAGCGCGGAAGGCCGCGTCATCGAGACCCAAAAGGTCGGCGAGCGGCGGCTCGCGCAAATCATCGCGCGCGACGAGTTTTGCTTCGGAAGCTGCCCGGGCGAATTTGTTCCACGGGCAGGCGGCAAGACAATCGTCGCAGCCATAGATGCGGTTGCCGATCTTTTCGCGGAATTCGTGCGGAATCGGCCCCTTGTTCTCGATGGTGAGATAGGAGATGCAGCGCCGCGCATCGAGCCGGTAGGGCGCCGGAAAGGCATCGGTCGGGCACGCGTCGAGGCAGGCGCGGCAGGAGCCGCAATGGTCGATCTCGGCGCGGTCGGGCACGAGTTCGGCGGTGGTGAAGATGGTGCCGAGGAACAGCCAGGAGCCGTGCTCGCGGCTGACCAGATTGGTGTGCTTGCCTTGCCAGCCGAGCCCGGCGGCCTCGGCCAGCGGCTTTTCCATCACCGGCGCGGTGTCGACGAATACCTTCACATCACCCCCGGCGCGCGCCACGATCTTGCCGGCGATCTCCTTCAGCCGCCCCTTCATCACATCGTGATAGTCGCGGTTTTGCGCATAGACCGAGATCGCGCCGGAGTCGCGCTTGGCCAGCAGCCCGCGCGGATCATGGTCGGGGCCATAGTTCATCGCCAGCACGATGATCGAGCGCACCTGCGGCCAGAGGGCCATTGGTTCACTGCGGCGTTGCAGCGTCTCGGCGATCCAGTCCATTGAGCCGTGAAAGCCATCGGCGACGAATTCGGCCAGGCGCGCCGGCGCCAGCGGGATCGCATCGGGGGAGGTGACGGCAACGGCATCGAAGCCGGCGCGCTGCGCCTCCGCGTCGATCAGCGCGCGCAGTTTTGCGGCGTCAGAAGTCGAGGTCCGCATAATGCGACACCGGTGACAGGCCGCGCACCCGGTCGGTCAAAAGCGGCCGGAAGGAGGGCCGCGACTTGACCCGCGTGTACCATTCGCGTGCAGCGCTGTGCTCGCGCCAGTCGATCTCGCCGAGATAGTCGAGCACCGACAGCGTCGCCGCGGCCGCGAGATCGGCATAGGTGACCCTGGAGCCAGCCAGCCAATGGCGGGTGCCGGCCAGCCAGTTGGTGTATTTCATGTGCTGGCGGATGTTGGCGCGCGCGGCACGGATCGCGCCCGAATCGGGCGAGCCGCCGCCAGCGGTTTCCGGCATGACCGGCTTCAGCACGCGCTCGCGCACCAGATGGCGGGTGACTTCACTTTCAGCCTTGTTGAGATACCAGTCGATGAGCCGGCGGATTTCGGCGCGCTGCATCGGGTCCTCGGCGAACAGCCGCTTGTCGCGCTTCAGCACGCCGCGCGTTTCATCGAGATATTCCGAAATCACCGTCGCGCCGACGATCGGCACGTCGCCTTCGGCCAGCAGGATCGGCAGCGTTCCGGCCGGGTTCAGCGCCAGGAACTCCTTGCGCCGGGTCCACGGCTTTTCCTCGATCAAAGCCAGCTCCTCGCCATACTCGCCGAATGCGAGGCGGACGAAGCGACAGGTGGCGAACATGGGATGGTGGAAAAGCGTCAGCATGGTTCCGCGATGATAAAGCGCACTGGCGAATCGCAGGGCGCACCGGTAAGTCTTGGCCGCCCGGTTAGCGGGCCGTCAGGGTGTTGCGACCTATAGGGGGACTTCAACGCCATGACAAGCAAGCCCTTCTGTCAGCCGTCACGCCAATGCCGAGGTAGCCATGGAAAGCCAGACCATCGTCGAAGCCCTGCTGCTCGGCCTGCTGGAGGGGTTGACCGAGTTCATCCCGGTGTCGTCGACCGGCCATATTCTGCTTGCCGGTCATTTCCTCGGCTTCCATTCGACCGGCAAGGCCTTCGAGATCCTGATCCAGCTCGGCGCCATCCTGGCGATCCTCAGCGTCTATTTCCGCCGCCTGTGGAAGATGCTGCTCGAACTGCCGCATGACCGGCTGACGCGGCATTTCGCCATCGGCATCCTGATCGCCTTCCTGCCGGCGGCGATCATCGGCGCGCTGGCGCATGATTTCATCAAGACGGTGCTGTTCGAATCGCCGAGGCTGATCTGCATCATGCTGATCATCGGCGGCGTCGTGCTGCTGGCGGTGGACCGCATGAACCTCAAGCCGGTCTACCGCGATGTCGAGCGCTTCCCGACCCGGCTTTACCTGCAGATCGGGCTTTTCCAGTGCCTGTCGCTCATTCCCGGCACATCGCGTTCGGGCTCGACCATCGTCGGCGCCCTGCTTTTGGGCGTCGATAAGCGCGCTGCCGCTGAATTTTCCTTCTTCCTTGCGATCCCGACCATGGTCGGCGCCTTCGCCTTCGACCTGTTCAAGAACCGCAACGTGCTGAGCAGTGCCGACCTGCCGATCATCGCCGTCGGCTTCGTCGCCGCCTTTGTCACGGCGCTCATCGTCGTGCGCTTCCTGCTCGACTACGTCTCGCGCAAAGGCTACGCGCTGTTCGGCTGGTGGCGGCTGGTGGTCGGCGGTGTCGGGTTGATGGCGCTGATGATCTGGGGGTGAGGAGTGGTCCGCGAAGCGGACGGAAAGCCAATTGCTTGGCTTTCCGAACGACGAACGGTGAAGGCCCGGTTCGCCTTCGGGCGGATCAAAAGGTCCGGTGGACCTTTTGAAGGGACTGAACGCCCGAAGGGCAGGGAGCCAGCGAAGGGCGAGCAACGCCCGTAAGTGGCCCCTCAACTCCTCCCGTAAAACGCGTTCTCGACATGCACCGGCCAGCGCCAGGGCAGCACCGCGACCATGTCGAAGCGCATCGACAGCCTGCCGTAGTCCGCTTGGCGCGACAGCCAGATGTCGGCCGCGCCTTCTATTCGACGTTCCGATTCGTGACCGATCGCCTCCATGGCTTCCATCAGCGTGCGCCGCGCCTTGACCTCGACGAACAGCACCAGATCGCCGCGCCGCGCGATCAGGTCGATCTCGCCGAAGCGTGTGCGGTGGCGGCGCGCAAGGATTCTGTAGCCCTTCATCATCAGTGCTGCCGCCGCCAGCCATTCGCCGCGATGACCGCGTCGATAGGCCTTTTGGCGGCTGACGCTTGGGCGCTCAGCCACTGTCGCTTTCTCCAGAAGTCTCCCTGAGGTCAAGCAGCCGCCGATAAAGGGCCTGTTTCTGGCCGCCGGTCATCTTCGCGGCTTCCGCGGCCGCCTTGGAGGCCGGCATTTCGGCGGCAAGCGACAGAAGCAGACGGTCGATGTCTTCAGGCTCGTCGACCCTGGCCTCGGCCGGACCGACGCAGACGACGATTTCGCCCTTCGGCGTATCGGCCGCAGCATAGTGGTCGGCCAGCGCCTGCAGCGTGCCGGTTCGCATCTCTTCGAAGGTCTTGGTCAATTCCCTGCCGATAGCGGCCTTGCGCTCGCCGCCGAGCGCTTCGACCATGGCAGCCAGGGAGTCAGCCAGCCGGCGCGGCGATTCAAAGAAAATCAATGTCGCCGGCACGGCCTTCAGTGCTTCCAGCCGTGTCAGCCGCTGCCCTGATTTGACCGGCAGAAAGCCGGCGAACAGGAAGGCATCGGAGGGCAGGCCGGATGCCGTCAGGGCCGCCAGCGGCGCTGACGGGCCGGGGATAGGCACGACGCGAATGCCGTGGTCGAGCGCCTCGCCGACCAGCCGGTAGCCGGGATCGGATACCAGCGGCGTGCCGGCATCGGAGATCAGCGCCACGCTCTGCCCGGCCTGAAGTGCCGATATCAGCTTCGGCCCGGCCTCGCCGGCATTGTGTTCATGATAGGCCGTGGTGCGGCGGCGAATGCCGTAGCGGTCGAGCAGCACGCGCGACACCCGCGTGTCTTCGCAAGCAACGATGTCGGCGGCGGCCAGCGTCTCCAACGCGCGCAGCGTGATGTCGGCGAGATTGCCGATCGGCGTCGCCACCAGATAGAGCGCCGGCTCCAATGGCCGTGCCGCGATCTCGGTCTGCCCGACCACATAGCTGCGCTTGCTCGTCTCTGCGGTCACCGATGACTTCTCCATTCAGCCCTGTTTGGCACGGCTGACGCGGGCTTGCAAAAGCTGACGCCGATGTAAGGAATTCGCCTTTCCTTTGCCACAGTGGGGAACCAAACCGGCGTTGGCAGATTAGCCCCCTGATTCCGGAGGAGGACAGGATGGACAGCCTGAAGATACAGGACGCTTTCGAGCCCTACTATGCCGGCCGCAAGCGCGGTGCCGCGCCCAGGGACAAGCGCCTATCTGCCAAGACCGAGCACAGCCTGGCCAAAGAGCGAGCCGTGAGCGCTTTTTCGACCAACGTCAGGCTTTCCGACAACAAACCCGATAGCACGACGGAGCACTGACCGGACGATGCCCAATCGCTTCGATATCTTCATCACCCGTCTTGAAACAAAGAATGCCCGCAACGGCGCGCAACTAGCCTCGATAGGCGACCAGCACCGCGCCCGCCGCGATAAGGGCGACGCCAAGCCAATTCGCTCCGGACAACCGCTCGCCGAGAAAGGCCGCGCCAAACACCGCCACAAGCACGACGCTTAGCTTGTCGATCGGCGCCACCTGCGCCGCATTGCCGATCTTGAGCGCCCGAAAGTAGCAGAGCCATGACGCGCCGGTCGCCAGACCGGACAGGCCTAGGAAAGCCCAGGTCTTTGCCGAGATCGTGGCCGGCGACTGGAACTGGCCGCTGGCAAGCAGGATGGCACCGAGCACGATCAGGATGATGACCGTGCGGATGAAGGTGGCGAAATCGGAATTGATGTTCTCGATGCCAACCTTGGCGAAGATCGCCGTCAGGGCAGCGAACGCAGCCGAGAGCAATGCCCAGAATTGCCAGGAGGATACGGTCAGGTTCATGCCGGTGGCCTTTGCGGATGAGGTCTCAACCGAGATACCGTGAAACGCGTGCCTTCAGAAGTGTAATCCTAAGCTTCGGAGATTGGACGAGGCTTCCCCACCTTCGTCATCCACGGGCGGAGCAGGAGCGAAGCGACGTCGCGAAGACCCGAGGATCCATTCCGTGACTTCTGAATTTCGCTACGGTGCAGAATTTGGAAAGCTGGCGTGGAGAAGATGCGCCGGCAACGAAATCTATTGTTTGAACGGGACAAGTGGCAGAGCAGGCATGCCCATTCTGGACCGTGACGCCCCGCAGCAGCCGTCGCGGCATGGATCCTCGGGTCTGCGCGCCGCTTCGCGTCGCTCCGCCCGTGGATGACGAGGCGGGAGGAGCTTGGCGCAGGCAAAGCTACCTGCCTACCGCGCCAGATCGGCGACCACGGCGTCGAGCACGATCATGCCGGCGGCCGTGGCGCGCAGGCGCGCATTGCCGATCGGCGCCACCAGCCCCTCTCCCTGCAGCATCGACAGCCGCTCGCTCGACAGGCCGCGTCCGGAGAACGTTTCGTAGCGGGAGAGGTCGATGCCTTCGGCGAGCCGCAGGCCCATCAGCAGGAATTCGTCGGCCTCTTCCGAACGCGTCAGGATTTCGCCGCCGGTGACGCCGTGGCCCTTGGCTTCGACCAGATTGGCCCAGGTTTCCGGCATCCGCTCGGCGATCGTCACCGTGCGGCGACCATTCTCGACGAAGCGGCCATGCGCGCCCGGCCCGACGCCGACATATTCGCCATAGCGCCAATAGGTGAGGTTGTGCCGGCTCTCGGCACCCGGCCTTGCGTGATTGGAAATCTCGTAAGCCGGCAAACCATGCGCCGATGTAATCTCCTGCGTCAGCGCATAGAGGTCGGCGGCGTGGTCATTGTCGGGAATGATGAATTTCTTTGCCGCGTGCAGGGCGTGGAACGGCGTGCCCTCCTCGATGGTCAGCTGGTAGAGCGACAGATGGTCGGCGGCATGGCCGATCGCCTGTTCCAGCTCCGATGCCCAGGACTCCGGCGTCTGGCCGGGCCGGGCATAGATGAGGTCGAAGGACAGCCTTGGGAATATTTCCCGCGCGAGGCCGATGGCGTGCAGGGCCTCTTCGACATTGTGCAACCGGCCGAGGAAGCGCAAATCCTTGTCATTCAGCGCCTGCACGCCGAGCGACACGCGGTTGACGCCGGCTGCCCGGTAGCCGCGAAAGCGTTCGGCCTCGACCGAGGACGGATTGGCCTCCAGCGTCACCTCGATGCCGTCGGGCACAGTCCAGTTCTTCGCCACGGCGTCCAGAACCCTGGCCACGGTTTCCGGCTTCATCAGCGAGGGCGTGCCGCCGCCGAGAAAAACGCTGGTCACCTCGCGCGGCCCGGTGCGCTCGCGCATCGTCGCCAGTTCGGCCTCGAAGGCGGCGGCAAAGCGCTCCTGGTCGACCGGCTGGTGGCGGACATGGCTGTTGAAGTCGCAATAGGGGCATTTGGCCGCGCAGAACGGCCAGTGGACATAGACGCCGAAACCGGGCGCCCGGTCGAGCAGCATGCTCATGCCGAGCCCAATCTCGCCTTGGCGAATTTCTGGAAGGCACGGGCGCGATGCGACAGCGCCGTCGGCTGGCCAGGCTTCCAGCCATGCTTTTCCTCAGCGCTCATTTCGCCGAAGGTTTTTTCGAAGCCATCGGGCAGGAACACAGGATCGTAGCCGAAGCCGAGATCGCCGCGCGGCGGCCAGACCAGCGTGCCCTCGGCCTCGCCGCGATAATATTCCGCCTCGCCGTCGGGAAATGCCAGGCAGATGACGGCGACGAAGCGTCCCTTGCGCTGTTGCGGCAAGGCCGCGCCGACTTCCTGCAACGCCACTTCGGTGCGTTGCATGGCCATGCCGAAATCTCTGCTGCCATCCGGGGTTTCGGCCCAGTTGGCGGTGTAGACGCCGGGCGCGCCATCAAGCGCGTCGACGCATAGGCCGGAATCGTCCGACAGCGCCGGCAGGCCGGTCGCCTTGGCGGCGGCGAGCGCCTTGATGTAGGCGTTCTCCTCGAAGGTGGTGCCGGTCTCGTCAGGCTCCGGCAGGCTATACTCCTTGGCCGACTTGGCTTCGAAGCCGAACGGCCCCATCAGGTCGGCGAATTCGCGCAGCTTGCCGTCATTATGGCTGGCGACGACGATCTTCTTTCCATCGAGAGAATGCATCAAAGGCCCCAGATTCGTGGCTCGGCAAATTCGATCGAATTGCCCGAGGGGTCGCGTATATAGATCGAACGGCCGCCCTGCGGCCACTCGAATTCGCTCTCGATGGCGATCTTCTTTGCCTCCAGATGGGCTTTCCAGCCGGCGATTTCATCGGCGGTCGCAGCAAAGCACAGATGGCCCTCGCCGACCGCGCCATGCGGCGGCACCGGCAGCCTGGCGTCAGGCGCCGGCGGCACTTTCGTCGCCTCGGCATTGAAGACGAGCAGCACGCCCGGCCCGCAGCGGAAGAAGAGGTGGCGGCCGTCGACCTTGCCTAGGAGATTGAGGCCGAGGATGTCGGTGAAGAACGTTTCCGCGGCGGTCAGGTCTGTGACGTAGAGGGCCGATTCCAGGATCGCGGAGGGTGTCACGAGGCGCCCCCCTCTGGCCTGCCGGCCCCGGCCCTTCGCTGCCGCTCTGGGCGTTCGTTGTTCGGAAAGCCAAGCAATTGGCTTTCCGTCCGCTTCGCGGACCACGCCTCACCCCCCTCAGGTGGGGAGATTAGCAGCTTCTGCATTGTCGCGCACCCTGCAACGCCGGAGATTGGCGAAGACCGAAATGGCATCCGATCTCCCCCCTTGAGGGGGAGATGGCCGGCAGGCCAGAGGGGGGTGTTCAAGCTCGGCATTTAAGTCCTAAGCCACCGCCATCTGCTGCAGACTAACCAAGCGCTGGATGCCCTTCTTGGCCAGACCCATCAAATCCGCGAACTGCTCTTCCGAAAAGGGCTCGCCCTCGGCGGTGCCCTGGATCTCGACGATGCCGCCCTTGCCGGTCATGACGAAATTGGCGTCGGTGCCGGCCGCGGAATCCTCGACATAGTCGAGGTCGATGACCGGCTGGCCGTCATGGATGCCGCAGGAGATCGCCGCGACGTGGTCTTTCAGCACCTTGGCGACGCTGGCCATCTGGCGCGCTTCCATCCAGCGCAGGCAGTCATACAGCGCCACCCAGCCGCCGGTGATCGATGCGGTGCGGGTGCCGCCATCGGCCTGGATGACGTCGCAGTCGACGGTGATCTGCTGCTCGCCCAGCGCCTGCAGGTCGACCACGGCGCGCAGGGAGCGGCCGATCAGCCGCTGGATTTCCAGCGTGCGGCCGCCCTGCTTGCCGGCCGAAGCCTCGCGGCGCATGCGCTCGCCGGTCGAGCGCGGCAGCATGCCGTATTCGGCCGTCACCCAGCCCTTGCCGGAATTGCGCATCCAGCCCGGCACTTTTTCCTCGAGGCTGGCCGTGCACAGGACATGCGTGTCGCCGAACTTCACCAGGCATGAGCCTTCGGCATGCTTGGAGACGCCGCGCTCGAAGGAGATGGCACGCATTTCGTCGAATTGGCGTTTGGAAGGGCGCATTCAGGCTGCTTTCTTGTCATTTTTCGGAATCTTGGCCGGCTTGTAACCGCATGGGACGCGTGGCGCAAAGGAAAATGGCCTGACGATCTGACACAGACACCGGGTGGTCCCACAAAGACACCCGGTGATCTCACACAGACACCGGGTTGCGCGGGTGCAGTGTAAGTCTGTATCCTTGGGCCGGAGGTTTTTGGCCGTATGACCAAGGCAGTCGATCCCGCTTCGCAGTCGCCCGCGCTCCAGTCGCTCGACATGCGTTCGCGCGACATCTTTCGGCGCATCGTCGATTCCTATCTCAAGGACGGCGAACCCGTGGGCTCGCGCAGCCTGTCGCGCATCCTGCCGTCTTCGCTGTCCCCGGCCACCATCCGCAACGTCATGAGCGACCTCGAGCATCTCGGCCTGATCTACGCGCCGCACATTTCGGCCGGCCGGCTGCCGACGCAGGCCGGCCTGCGTTTCTTCGTCGATGCCTTCATGGAGCTTGGCGATCTTTCCGACGAGGAGCGCCGCGCCATCGAGGCACAGGTTCGGGCGTCCGGCTCGGGCGCGACGCTGGAACACATGCTGACCGAGGCCAGCCAGATGCTGTCGGGCATGTCGCGCGGCGCCGGCCTGGTGCTGGCCGCCAAGAACGAGGTGGCGCTGAAGCACATCGAATTCATCCAGCTCGAACCGACCAAGGCGCTGGCAGTGCTGGTGTCGCAGAATGGCGACGTCGAAAACCGCGTCGTCGAGCTGCCCGCCGGCATCACCGTCTCGCAACTGCACGAGGCCTCGAATTTCCTCAACGCCCATATACGCGGCCGCACGCTGGCCGAGGCGCGGATCGAGATCGCCCGCATCAAGGAAGAAACCAGGGCCGCGCTCGACACGCTGTCGCAGGACCTGGTCGAGAAGGGGCTGGCGGTGTGGGCCGGCGCCGATAGCGGCCTGCCGGCACGGCTCATCGTGCGCGGGCGCGCCAATCTGCTCGAAAACGTCACCGCCCAGGCCGACATCGAACTGCTGCGGCATCTGTTCGAGGACATGGAGACGCAGGACGGGCTTATCCAGCTGCTTGACCTCGCCGAGCAGGGCTCGGGCGTGCGCATATTCATCGGCTCGGAAAACAAGCTGTTTTCGCTGTCGGGCTCGTCGCTGGTCGTCGCCCCATATCGCGACAAGGATGCCCGCGTCGTCGGCGCGCTCGGCGTCATCGGCCCGACCCGGCTGAACTACGCGCGCATCGTCCCAATGGTCGACTATACGGCGCAGCTGATTTCACGCATGCTGCGCTGAGCTGATCCAACCGAGGAGACGATGATGGCGCTCGAAGAATTCAAGGCCCGGATCAGCCTCCTGCTGGAGGAGATGGTCAACCAGCCGGAAGACCAGCACGAGATCCAGGAGCAGTTGCGCGAAAAACTGCAGGAAATGCGCGCCATGGGCCTGCCGCTGCCCGCCGATCTCGTCGAGTTGGAAAAACGCCTCGACGACGATTTTTACGCCGCCGGGACCTGAACCGGGAAACCGGAAGCTTCCTCCACCTCATCATGTGCCGTGGAACGATCGACGAAACCGGTCGTTCCTGTTTTCACGCCCAAACATTGGAGGACCGAATGATGCGTTTTGCCGGCCCCGCACTTTCCGCCGCACTGTTTCTCTCGACCGCTTCATTCGCCCAGCAGGCGGACGAGCCGGCGCTGAAAGGCGCGGACGCTTTCGGCGACTGGCGAGCGGACAAGCCGGGCACACGCCGCCTGATCAGACCGGATGATCTGCCTAAGCCCTATGCCAACAGATCGACCTCTAACAGCGCCGGCGTTGCGGACATGCCGGCAGACGCGAAGCTGCAACTGCCGCCGGGGTTCTCGGCTGAGTTGGTTGCATCCGGCATCGACAATCCACGCGTCGTGCGCGTCGCGCCGAACGGCGACCTGTTCGTCGCCGACAGCAAAGCCAACCAGGTCCGCATCTATCGCCTCGCCGAAGGCGGTGCGAGCCCTGTGCAGGACAGCATCTTTGCCGGCAGTCTCAAACGGCCCTATGGCATTGCCTTCTATCCGCCGGGCGCTGACCCGCAATGGGTCTATGTCGCCAATAGCGACAGCATCGTGCGCTTTGCCTACCGCAATGGCGACCTGAAGGCCTCCGGCGATCCGGAAACCATCGTCGGCAACATCCCTGCCAGTCATCACTGGACCCGCGACATCGCCTTCTCGCCGGATGGCAAGACGCTTTATCTGTCGGTCGGCTCGGGATCGAATGTGGCCGAGCGCATGGGCAAGGAACCGAAGGGCGGCCTCGACGCCTGGGCGAAGTCGCAGCCGCTCGGCGCCACATGGGGATCCGAGGACGGCCGCGCCGGCGTGCTGGCCTTCGATCCCGATGGCAAGAATGGCCGTATCTTTGCCACCGGCCTGCGCAACTGCTCGGGCATGACCGTGCAGCCGGCGACCGGCGCGCTGTGGTGCGTCGTCAACGAACGCGATGCACTTGGCGACAATGTGCCGCCCGAATACGCGACCGTGGTCAAGGAGGGCGCCTTCTATGGCTGGCCCTGGTACTATATCGGCGACAATGAGGATCCGCGCCACAAGGGTGAGCGCCCCGATCTTGCCGGCAAAACGACCGTTCCCGATGTGCTGATGCAGGCGCATTCGGCTCCGCTCAACATCGCCTTCTACGAAGGGAAGAGCTTTCCGGCCGAATACAAGGGCGATGCTTTCGTCGCTCTGCACGGTTCATGGAACCGCGGCAACCGGACCGGCTACAAGGTGGTGCGATTGCTGTTCAAGGACGGCAAGCCGACCGGCGAATATGAGGATTTCATCACCGGCTTCGTCTCCAACGGCGAGGTCTGGGGCCGGCCGGTCGGTGTGGCGGTGACCATGGATGGCGCGCTGATCGTCACCGAGGACGGCAACGGTACCATCTGGCGTGTCACCCATGGCGACGGTCGCTCCTGATCTGCTTGGGTAACGCAGGCCCCCTCACCCGGATTGCCAACCGAATCGCGAAGAGCAATTCGGGACAATCCGACCTCTCCCCGGCGGGTAGAGGAGGTAGGCGGGCCCGTGCTCGTCTCTTCTCCCCAGCGGGGAGAAGGTGGCCGCGAAGCGGCCGGATGAGGGGGCTTCGTGAGGCGAGGCCCCCGATATCTGGTGCAATAGAATCCGACCCCAGGGAATTCAATCTTAGCCGGTCCCATGCGACAAGGCATTCTGATCTGAGACGAATGCCATGACCCTTACCGGATTCCTCGCCTACAGCGCCGCCCTCGGCATCGCAGCCGCGATCCCTGGTCCCGGCATCACCGCGCTGGTCGCGCGTGCGCTCGGCTCCGGCTTCCGCTCGTCGCTGGCGATGTCGTTTGGCCTGATGGTGGGCGACATCACCTATCTGACCGCCGTGGTGCTTGGCCTCGCCTTCGTCGCACAGAGTTTCGGCATGGTTTTCCTGGCCATCAAATGGCTCGGCGTCGCCTATCTCGCCTTCCTCGGCTGGCGCTTCTGGAACAGCGGCATCACGCCCGAGACCGTCGAGGCCCGAACGGGCAGGGCGGGATTGCTGTCGAGCTTTGCCGCCGGCCTGACTGTTACGATCGGCAATCCGAAGACGATGATCTTCTATCTCGCCATCACGCCGACCATCGTCGACCTGAAAACCATCACGCTGGCAGACTATGGTATCCTCGTCGCGCTGACCGTTGTCGTGCTGTTGGTGGTGCTGGTGCCGTATCTTGCGCTGGCCGCCAAGGCGCGCTGGTTCCTGAAATCTCCGCGCGCGCTCAAAGCGCTGAACCGCACGGCTGCCGGCTTCATGGTCGGTGCCGCTGCAGCGATTGCCGCCCGCCAATAGCGAGCTTTCGGCCAAAGCATTTCGCAAACAGGCCTTTGCGGGAAATGCTTTTCCGAGACGGCACTGTTTTAGACACAGGTCCCACTCGGATATTTTCAATCGACAGTCTATCTTGCGCGGTCGAAGGTCCTATCTTGCCTGCAATTCCACTTGCCTGAAATCCTTACTCGCCTGAAGTTCTGGGAGCGAAACAAATGAAGAAGCCCGCCACATCAGCCCGCGTGCCCGGCCGCGGCCGCGTCTACGATTCCATCACCGACACGATCGGCGATACGCCCCTGGTGCGGCTCGACAAGTTCGCCCGGGAAAAGGGCATCGTCGCCAATCTCATCGCCAAGCTCGAATTCTTCAATCCGATCGCCTCGGTCAAGGACCGCATCGGCGTGGCGATGATCGAGGCGCTGGAGGCGTCGGGCAAGATCTCTCCCGGCAAGACCACGCTGATCGAACCGACGTCGGGCAACACCGGCATTGCGCTTGCCTTCGCCGCTGCCGCCAAGGGCTACAAGCTGATCCTGACGATGCCCGAAACGATGTCGATCGAGCGCCGGAAAATGCTGGCGCTGCTGGGCGCCGAGCTGGTGCTGACAGAAGGCCCGAAAGGTATGAAGGGCGCCATCGCCAAGGCCGACGAACTGGCAGCGACGATCCCCAACGCGATCATCCCGCAGCAGTTCGAGAACCCGGCCAATCCAGAAATCCATCGCACGACGACGGCCGAGGAAATCTGGAACGATACGCATGGCGAGGTCGACATCTTCGTCGCCGGCATCGGCACCGGCGGCACCATCACCGGCGTCGGCCAGGTGCTGAAGAAGCGCAAGCCCTCCGTGCATGTCGTCGCCGTCGAGCCGGACTCCTCGCCTGTTCTGTCGGGCGGCCAGCCCGGCCCGCACAAGATCCAGGGCATCGGCGCCGGCTTTGCGCCCAAAATCCTCGACACGACGATCTATGACGAGATCGTCAAAGTGTCGAACGAGGATTCCGTGGCCAATGCCCGCCTCGTCGCCCGCCTCGAAGGCGTGCCGGTCGGCATCTCTTCGGGCGCCGCCCTGCAGGCGGCCATCGTCGTCGGCTCGCGGCCGGAGAACAAGGGCAAAAATCTTGTGGTGGTCATCCCGTCCTTCGCCGAGCGTTACCTGTCGACAATCCTGTTCGAGGGGCTGGGATCGTAATCCGACGCTTCTTCGTGACCAAGCTGGCCCGCTGAAAAAACGCCCGTGGCCGCCATCGGTGGCTTGAGCGCGACACCGCTTCCGGTTCATATCGCCCCCGGCCTGCTTTGCGCGGCCGGGGGAGAATTTATGTACAAGCTCTACACCCGTCCGGGCAGCGGTGGCTTCGTCGTCGAGGCGGCGCTGGTGCTGGCGAACGCACCGTTCGAGCAGATCGACGTGCCGAAGACCGACCGGCCCGATCCCGCCTTCATCGACATCAGTCCGTTGAACCAGGTGCCGGTGCTGACCTTGCCGGACGGTAGCTCGATGACCGAATCGGCGGCGATCTGCATCCTGCTTGCCGAGCGTCATCCCGATGCCAATTTGGCGCCGGCGGCCGATGCGCCTGCCCGCGCGGATTTCCTGCGCTGGATGGCCTTTATGTCGTCTGTGCTCTATTCGGCGGTGCTGCGTTTTTACTACGCATACCGCTACACTGCCGACCCCGAAGGCACCAAGGCGGTCAAGCAGGCGGCCGTGGCCGAGATGGACCGCGGCTTTGCCGTTCTCGATGCCGCGCTCGAAGGCCGTGACTGGCTGGTCGGCGACCGGATGTCGCTGGCCGACATCTATCTGGTCATGCTGGTGGCCTGGTATCCCGACATCGACAGCGCGCGGACGGCATGGCCGAACATCGAACGCCTGTGGGCGCGGCTGCGCGACCATCCGCTGATGAAGACGCTCAACACCTCGCACGAGATGTGGCCGGGCTGAAGCTCAATTTCTGAGCACTGCCCGTTTTCCTTGCAGGAACCGGCGCACCGCCGGGTCGCGTTCGAGGCCGATCGCCCGGTCATAGGCTTCGCAGGCTTGCGGTACCTGACCAAGCCTGGCCAGGAGACCGGCGCGTGCGGCCCAATAGGGCTGGTACTCGTCAAGTCGCTTGTCGTCGCCCAGCACGTAAAGAGCCGCCAATCCGGCCACTGCGCCCTCGGCCTCGGCGATCGCCACCGCGCGGTTTATCGCCACCACCGGCGATCCTGCGATCGAAAGCAGCGCGTCGTAGAGTTCCTGGATCGCCACCCAGTCGGTGCGGCCGGTGAGCCTTCGTGCCGCATGCGCGGACTGCACGGCCGCCTCAAGCTGGTAGCGGCCGATGACGCCCTTGGCCGCGGCGTGGGAAAGCAGCGCTTCCGCCTCGTCGATGAGGGCACGGTCCCATAGAAGGCAATCCTGCTCCGCCAACGGCACGAAGTCGCCTTCGGCGCTGCGCCGTGCGGCGCGGCGGGACTCGGCAAACAGCATCAGCGACAACAGGCCCAGTGCCTCCGGTTCCTCCGGCATCAGCGAGGCCACCAGCCGGCCGAGCCAGATGCCTTCGGTCGCCAGGTTGCGGCGCCGCGTTTCGGTGCCGGCCGGATCGGACCAGCCTTCGGCGAAGGCGGCATAGATCGCCTCCAGCACCGCGTCCAGCCTTTCGCCGAGTTCGGCCCGCTCCGGCACGCGGAACGGAATGCCGGTTTCACGGATGCGGCTCTTGGCGCGCACCAGGCGCTGGCCCATCGTTGCGGGCGAGACCAGGAAGGCGGAGGCGATCGTCGCGGCGTCGAACCCCAGCACGGTCTGCAGGATGAGCGGCGAACGTACGCTCGATTCGATCGCCGGATGGGCGCAAGCGAACATCAGCCGCAGCCGATCGTCGGGCAGGTCTTCCTCGGTCATGCGTGCCTCCGCCTCCTGCGCAATCAGCTTGAGATGCCCGCGACCGGCCTCGCTGGTGAGCCGCCGCCGCACCGCATCGACACGGCGCCGCCGCGCCACCGCCAGCAGCCAGGCTTCCGGCTTTTCCGGCACGCCGGTTCGCGGCCAGCGCTCGAGGGCGGCGGCAAAGGCATCGGCCAGCGCGTCCTCGGCGGCGGCCACGTCGCGCGTGCGCGCCGCGAGCCAGGCGACCAGCTTGCCGTAGCTCTGCCGGGCGGCAGCCTCGGCGGCCGCCCGGGCGGTCTCGGAGCGACTGTCCATCACATCGTCATTTCTCAGACAGGTACTCGGTCAGTTCCCAGATCGGCCGCAGCTCGACAGTGCCGGCGCTGGCCGCCGGGCAGCGCGCCGCCCAGGCGATCGCGGCGTCGGCATCCGCGGCCTCGATCATGTAGAAGCCTGCAAGCTGCTCCTTTGTGTCAGCATAGGGGCCGTCGAGGACGTTGGTCTTGCCACCAGCCACCCGAACCGAGGTGGTCGCCTGACTCGGGCGCAGCCGGTCACCGGCCAGCCACGCGCCGGATTTCTTCAGGGCCTCAGTATAGGCGCCATAGGCGGCACTCATCTGGTAGGTCGCCTCGGCCGGGGCATTCGCCATCGCGGCTTCGTCGGCGTAGATCAAAATCATGTATCGCATGGTCTTCTCCCGTTGTTTCGAAGGCCGCGTCGTTGCGAGCCGGACGTATGTCGCGCGGCAGCGCACGATTTCGACAGGCTGCGGAAAACTTTCCGCTCCGACGGATTTTTGTGCAAGCCGCCATCTGCTTCCCGATCTCTCAACCGTTCGTCTAACGAGCACAATTGCGGGTTGGCATTTCCGGCCCACTGTCTAAACTCGCCCCGGTTCGCACCTGGGAGGCGGTGCGGTCGTCGATATTTCAGGGAGGGAAATCGGATGTTTCATTTCAGAACGAAACTTGTTGCAGCCGGCGCTGTGGCGCTGTCACTTGGCCTTGGCGCTGTGTCGGCAGGAGCCCAGGAATTCATCAACGTGCTGACCGGCGGCACATCCGGCGTCTATTATCCGCTCGGCGTGGCGCTGTCGGAAATCTACGGCAAGGGCATCGAAGGCGCGCGCACCCAGGTGCAGGCGACCAAGGCGTCGGTCGAAAACCTCAATCTGCTGCAGCAGGGCAAGGGCGAGATCGCCTTTGCGCTCGGCGATTCCGTCAAGATGGCCGCCGAAGGCAATGCCGAGGCCGGTTTCCCAGGCAAGCTCGACAAATTGCGCGGCATCGCCGCCATCTATCCCAATTACATCCAGATCGTCGCCAGCCAGGAGTCCGGCATCAAGACGCTGGCCGACCTCAAGGGCAAGAGCCTGTCGGTCGGCGCACCGGCGTCGGGCACCGAACTCAATGCGCGCGCGATCTTCGCCGCCGCGGGGCTGAAATACGAGGATCTCGGCCGGGTCGAATACCTGCCCTTCGCCGAATCGGTCGAGCTGATCAAAAACCGGCAGCTCGACGCCACTCTGCAATCGGCCGGACTCGGCGTCGCCTCGATCCGCGACCTCGCCACCTCGGTGCCGATCAATGTCGTGGCGGTGCCGGCCGAGGATGTTGCGAAGATCGGCTCGCCCTATCTTTCGGTGGTCATTCCCAAGGGTACCTATGAGGGCCAAAGCGAGGATGTCGCCACCGCCGCCGTCGGCAATTTCCTCATCACCCGCGCCGATGTCTCCGACGAGATCGCCTATCAGATGACCAAGCTGATATTCGACCATCTCGACCAGCTTGCCGCGGCCCATGCCGCCGCCAAGGCGATCGACCAGGCCAAGGCGCTCGACGGCATGCCAGTGCCGCTGCACCCCGGCGCTGAGCGTTATTACAAGGAGAAGGGGTTGTTGAAATAGCGGAGCATGGCTCGGCTATCTGAGATGCCCGGCAGGGCAGAGGGGGGCTCCTGGCGCTACAATTCGCTTGCTTTGGAGTGCGTCGGATGAGCGAAATAACCGACGGCAAATCCACCACCTTCCATCTGCCTGCCGTCGAAGAACAGGTCGAAAGCCTGCCGCCGGGCTTCGGCGACGGCATCGCCGGCAAGGCCGCCTTTCTCATCGCCGTCGCCTTTTCCGTGTTCCAGATCTATGTCGCCGCCTATGGCAGCATTCCGAGCCAGGTGGTGCGGGCGATGCATGTCGGCTTCCTGCTGCTGCTCGGCTTCGGCCTGATCGCCAATCTGCGTACCAAGAGCCTGCCGGCCAAGGCCATATTCTGGTCGCTCGGCGCGCTCGGCTTCGGCACCGGCCTGTACAATTGGGTGTTCTACACCGACCTCATCCGCCGCTCCGGCTTCCTGACCACGCCGGATCTCATCGTCGGCGCGGTGCTGGTGGTGCTGGTCTTCGAGGCGGCGCGGCGGCTGATGGGGCTGCCGCTGGCGGTTATCGCCCTCATCTTTCTCGCCTACTGCTTTTTCGGCAACCATCTGCCGCCGCCGCTCGTCCATCGCGGCTATGATTTCGCCCAGCTGGTGGACACCTTCGCCTACGGCACCGAAGGCATCTACGGCACGCCGATCTATGTCTCGGCCGCCTACATCTTCATCTTCGTCGTCTTTGCCGCCTTCCTCGAACGTGCCGGCATGATCGCGCTGTTCAACGATTTCGCGCTCGGCCTTGTCGGCACGTGGCGCGGCGGCCCGGCGCAGGTCTGCGTGCTGTCGTCGGCGCTGATGGGCACGATTTCCGGCTCGGGCGTCGCCAATGTCGTGGCCAGCGGCCAGTTCACCATCCCGCTGATGAAGCGCTTCGGCTTCCGCCCGGCCTTTGCCGGCGCCGTCGAGGCGACCTCCTCGATGGGTGGCCAGATCATGCCGCCGGTGATGGGCGCGGTCGCCTTCATCATGGCCGAGACGCTGAACGTGCCTTATGCCGAGGTGGTCAAGGCGGCGATCATCCCGGCGCTGCTCTATTTCGGCGCCTGCTTCTGGCAGGTGCATCTGGAAGCCGGCAAGGCCGGTCTGCACGGCATGGCCAAGGCGGATCTGCCCAATCCGTGGGACGCGGTGCGGCAACACTGGCCGCTGGTGCTGCCGCTGGCAGCGCTGATCTATCTGCTGTTTGCCGGCTACACGCCGATCTTCGCCGGCACGATGGGCCTGGCGCTGACCATCGTGCTCATCCTCGGCACGCCGCTGGCAGCAGCGATCGGACCGCTCGCCTTCCGCATCGTCTTCTGGATCGCGCTCGGGCTTGCCGCCGCTTCGTTCATGAAGTTCGGCGTCAACCTTCTCGGCGCCGTCATCGCCGCGCTCGTCGTCGCCTGCTTCACCT
>NZ_RZTC01000054.1:0-41773 GCF_004023165.1 Mesorhizobium sp. M7A.F.Ca.MR.176.00.0.0
TCGCAGAACCGCCGCGTTGTGTCTAATTTGCGCGATGAGAGGGACGAGTCGTAGGGGGCAGCTGTTTTGCTTGTCACCTATCAGAGTCTCCTACGCGAGGGCGGCATGACTGCTTTGCGCCCAATGCCAGTCATTCCAACGACGCCGTCCATCCATCAAAAGCGGACATCGCTATTTGCAGGCCACAGGCAAGTTGTGCGCCCGACATCCATCTCAAACGACTGGTGTCGATCCTACACGGACCATCCGACCAATGGCTCGGAGCTATCTTCCTTTGGCTCGGCAGTAGTGCCAGACTGGACGGAGGGAGCACGACATGAGTGAGACCCGCAAAATAGCAGCGATCCTGGTCTCGGATGTAGTCGGCTATAGTCGGCTAGCGGGCGCGGACGAGGATCGCATCCTGGCACGGCTGCGGGCTCTGCGCAGCGATCTCATAGACCCCACCATTGCTGTTCATCGTGGTCGCGTCGTCAAGCGCACAGGCGACGGGAGCCTCGTCGAGTTCAGCAGCGTGGTAGAAGCAGTGCGCTGCGCGATCGAAGTGCAGAATGCCATGGTCGAGCGCAATGCGGGGGTGCCGGATGATCGTCGCATCGAGTTCCGGATAGGCATTCACCTGGGCGACGTCGTGCAAGAACGCGATGGCGACCTTATGGGCGATGGGGTTAATATCGCCGCCCGCCTGGAAGGAATCTGCGAACCTGGCAATATCTGTCTTTCCGAACAAGCCTATTGGCAGGTTAAGTCGAGGTTCGATATCGCGATCAACGATCGCGGTCAGGTGCAACTCAAGAACATTGCCCACCCGATCCGGGTTTATTCGCTGCAGATCGGCATCCCAACTAAGGCAAAGCCTGCGGCTCCAACTGCGCCCCTTGTTCTAGAGAAGCTGTCGCAGCCGCTCGCACCGCCCGACAGGCCTTCAATTGCTGTGCTGCCCTTCATCAACATGAGTGGCGATTCCGAACAGGAATTTTTCACCGATGGGCTAACGGAGGACATCATCACCGATTTGTCGAATGTGTCCGGCTTCTTCGTGATCGCCCGCAACTCCACCTTTGCCTATAAAGGCAAGCCCGCCGACGTCCGTCAGATAGCTCGCGATCTTGGGGTGAAATATGTTCTCGAGGGCAGCGCCCGGCGATCCAACAGGCGGGTGCGCGTCAATGTGCAGCTTATCAATGCGGAAGAAGGCGGCAATCACGTTTGGGCCGAGCGCTTCGACCGCGAAATCGCCGACATCTTCGACCTTCAGGACGAGGTCACGCGACGTGTTGTTGAAGCGATTTCTGGCAAGCTTGGTGGAAAGAAACTTGTTGTCCGTTCCCGACCGTCAAATCTCGAAGCATATGATCTTTGTGTTAGGTCGCGAGGCAAGTGCAACAATTCCAGATCAGACAATCGTGAGGCGTGTGCCGACCTGGAACGTGCCGTTCAGATCGATCCAAACTACTGCGAGGGGCATAGCAATCTTGCCATCTCACTGCTATTTGGCTGGATTATCTGGGGCGAGCCACGGGAACCCAGCCGCGCAAAGGCTCTGGTGCACGCGAAACGGGCTGTGGAAATCGATCCCGACGATTCCCATGCTCGCAGAATCCTAGGCTGCGTTCAGCTTTATGAGCGCAACTGGGATGAAGCAAAATCCCAATTCGATGCTGCCGTTCGGCTTAATCCCAACAATGCAGATGCGGTTGCATGGATGGGTGAACTGCAAATCTACTTAGGCGATCCGCAAGCAGCGCTGACAGCTTGTGGAGCGGCGCTCCGTATAAATCCTCGTCCACCCGGTTGGTATTTCTGGATCATGGGCATGGCGCAGATTTCCGCCGGTCACTACGAAGAAGCAGTTGCATCCTTGAGCCGGGAGGAAACGTACGGGACGGGTTCGAGGGAGCACCTGATTCCCGCGCTTGCCCTCGCCGGTCGCGTTCCTGAGGCACAGGAGGAAGCCCGCCTATTTCTGGCGGGCAATCCAAATTGGAAGGTCGGTGATTTGGTGGCGAACTCACCCTTCAAGAGCCCGAGTGATGCGCAGCCGTTAGTTGATGGCTGGCGTCTGGCGGGTTTGCGGGAATAGCGCGTTGGCAGCAAGCTGGAAAGGGGTGCTGGTTAGGGGCCGCCGGGCGCCTGGCATGTAAGTTCGCCGTGACCTATGGCATGTTCCCGTCCGGGGGCTAGATCGTAGTCTCCGCCAGGAAATACGGCCCTCCTTGCTGAAGCACAGGAGGGAAGCCCACCTGTTTCTTGCGGGCCTGAGCGCTACCATTCCGCTAGCCGTCCCAAATCTGCCGGACAGCTTTGCGCCACATGGCGGTATTCCAACGAATCATGCCTGGGTTCCTAAGCAGAAATTGCAGCCGACGTCGCCCCCGGTCGAGACGTTGCAGCGCCGCGCCACACGTCCCGATCCCCGGCTGCGCTCGCGCCACAGTCTGCGGGGCGGACGCAGGCAGCCCGTGTGCAGCGAGGCTCGACGAGCGCACTGGCTCCGGGCCGAAAAGCTTATCCGCAACCATATGACAGACCCTATGCTGCGGCATGCCGACCCTGCGACCCAAACTAGTTTGCGGTCCCTTTCCTGCATTCCGGCAATCGCTGAGGCTTGGCGAATTTCGCCAACGCCTCGGGGCTCGCACAGGCCGGGAAGCCGGCCTTGTGCATGGTCTCGATGAAGCGCAGGTGCTCGGCTTCGCTGAAGCCTGGCTCGTTGGCCATGGCTTCGATGGTCAGGTCGGGGAAGCGTTTGAGCGCCTCTGCGACACAGGCTTGCGCGTCTTCCGTTCGGCCAAGTGCGGCCAATGAACCGCACCGGATCGACCACTTGGAGAGGTTGTAGGTTTCCGGTGTCATGCGCGCCTGCATCTTCAGCGCATCTTCATAGCGGCCGGCCATGAAATAGGCATAGGAGAAGAAGTTTGTGGCCCACAATGGGTAGTTCGGATCGAGTCGGATCACCTGGTCGACCAGTTCCACGCCGCGTTGGGATTCCCCGAAGGTTGGCGCCCAGCCGATATAGAAGGTCAGGATTTCAGCTGAACTCGGAGCCATACGCAAGGCGGTGTCCAACTCGACCTTCGCGCGAGCCAGGTCGCCCCTTTCGCCAAAACTCATGCCGAGCGCGGCGTGCGCCTCGGCGTCGCTCGGATCAAGTCTGACGGCGCGCTCGGCCGCTTCGACAGCTGCGTTCCGCTCGCTCTCAGGGCTGACGCCGAAGCTCGCCAAAAGACTATGCGAATGATAAAGCTCGACCCAGGCGCGGGCGAGGCCGGGGTCCAGTTCGACGGCGCGGGTGAGCAAGCGAATGGCCTCCTCGATATCGGCCTTATTAATCTGCGCAAGCTTCTCGGTGCCGAGCAGATAGAATTCGTAGGCGTTCAGGTTTTCCGGCCGCTTGCGTTTGGCTGCGGCCCGCCCTGCGCCCTGGATCAGCCCTTCGCCGCCGCCGAGCCGGTTGGTGACCTGCTCGGAAATCTCGGTTTGGATGGCGAACACGTCTTCATCCGGCCGGTCCCAGCGCTCCGACCACAGATGCTTGCCTGAGGCCGCCTCGATCAGCTGCGCATTGATCCGCACGCGGCTACCCTGGCGCTGGATAGAGCCTTCGAGCACATATCCGACGTATAGCGCTGCGGCTATCTGGCGGACGTCCACCGGCTTACCTTTGTAAGCTTCGGTGGAATTGCGGGCGACGACCTCGAACTCGGGGAAACGCGCGAGGTCGGTGATGATGTCCTCGGTGAGTCCGTCGGCGAGGCGCCCCGTGGCCTCGTCGCCGCCATAATTGCTGAAAGGCAGAACCGCAATGGACGGCTTGCCGATGGCAGTATCAACCGGCCGGAGCCACCACCAAGCTCCAGCAGCCGCAAACGCAATCAAAGCAAGGGATGCAGCCGCCATTGGCAGAAAGCGCCGGATGAGGCGAGTGTGCAGTCTCCACCCACGCATTGCCCCTTGCATTCTGACGCTGTAGGTGCGAACCGGCTCGGCGATATTCTTGACCTTTTGAGCGCCGGCAAAGTCGATTGGCAGGCTGAGCTTGCCCTTCATGTGATCGTAGGCGGTGCCCGAGATGAGAACGCCGCCCGGCGGGCAAAGCTGCTCAAGGCGCGCCGCCACGTTCACGCCGTCGCCGAAGAGATCATCGCCTTCGACCACCACGTCGCCGAGATTGATGCCGATACGAAATACTACGCGACGCTCGGCAGGTGCCTCGATCTGATGCGCGGCGACGCTGGTCTGAATGGCCACGGCGCAAGCAACGGCATCGACGACGGAGTGGAACTCAACCAGGGCGCCATCGCCCATGAGCTTGACGACGCGTCCCTTATGCTCGTTGAGTAGTGGATCGATCACCTCCGCCCGGAGCGCCTTGATCGCTCCGAGCGTCGCCGCCTCGTCGGCCTCCATGAGGCGCGAGTAACCGACGATGTCGGCGGCCATAATGGCCGCCAAGCGCCGCTCCGGTCGAGTGGTCACCACGCTGGTGTGCTCCCACAGCCAAAGGTGTGCTCTCGCATCTGGCTCGCTTCGATCCTTTCAGGTCTCGACTCAAACCGCAAGGCGAATGGGCTACGGGTAGTGGGTCAGTTTGAAATCCATTGCTCGGCAGCTTACCGCAGTTCCGATCGGGGAGCGGACCGTCCGGTCTTGGCCCCAATCCTGTCGTTCATTGGTATTCCGACCGGTATTCGCCGATGCGGCGAGAGCGGCTTGCGAGAATAGGCGGGGCAGGCGAGGGCTATTCTTAGGCTTAGTTCGGCCTTCGATGCTCTGGCGTTCTCCAAGCAGGCTAACGCCTCTATAGACGCCAGTGTGTTTGCCCTTCTGAAGCCTTCCCCTTGCCCCTCTCTGATAGTCAATCGCTATCAACGCCATTGCGCGGCCCTCTGCAACACCTCGGCAAAACTGGCTCAATGAGATCCGTCCGCGTGATGCGGTCTTGCGGCCAGATGCGCTGCAATCACGTCCAGAAGCGGCTTTCCCGCCCTGTCGGCGCGGGTAGTAATTTTCATAGGCTCCCTCCCTCGTTTGGTGTCCCTCCGCGCCATGGCGCCGGTGCGAGACGGGGCTTGGCTTTCTGGGCTAGGCATTCATTGGGAATTCGAACCACGGTCCACGCCCGAGCAACTAAGATAAATTCACCTCCAAATTGACATTTGTCGAACGCTAATCGACTATTGTAAAAATCGACAGGGAGTAGCAATTCTTCTGTCGATCGGCTCGCGCCAGGGAGGGGTCGAGCATCCGTGGGAGGAGAAAGAAATTGGAATTTCTGCTCGAAGTGGAAGGGCTGAGGAAGTCCTTTGGTGGCGTCGCAGCCTTGCGCGATGGCCGCTTTCAACTTCGCGCTGGCACAGTTCACGCACTCTGCGGCGGCAACGGCGCGGGCAAGTCGACCTTTCTCAAGATACTGATGGGCATCTACAAGCGTGATGCCGGCACAATCCGCCGCCGCGGCAAGGACGTGGAATTCGCAAGCCCGTCCGACGCATTGGCCTCGGGCATTGCCATCATCGAACAGGAACTCAGCCCTGTCCCTCACATGACGGTTGCGGAGAACATCTATCTTGGCCGCGAGCCTTCCGCGCGGTTCGGAGGCATCGATTTCCGCGCGATGAACCGGTCCGCGCAAAAGTTGCTGGACGATCTCGAATTCGATATCCGAGCCACGCAATACATGATGAACCTCTCCGTCGCGCAGATGCAGCTCGTCGAGATCGCCAAGGCGCTCAGTCACGACGCCGAGGTCATCTTCATGGATGAGCCGACATCAGCGATCGGCGAACGCGAGGCGCAGCACCTCTTTGCCGCGATCCGCCGTCTGAAGGCACAGGGCCGCGGCATCGTCTACGTTTCTCACCGGCTATCGGAGATCTTTCAGATCGCCGACTCCTACACTGTCTTTCGGGATGGCGCCTATGTCGGCGGCGGGGCGCTTGCGGACACTGACCGGCACAACCTGATCCGCATGATCGTCGGCCGCGAACTGTCCGAGGAATACATCAAGACCAACACGCCCACTTTGGAGACCGTCCTCGAGGTGATCGCGCTCACCTGCCCGAACAAGGTCGCCGATATTTCCTTCTCCGTACGAAAAGGCGAGATCTTCGGCATTTATGGTCTGATGGGGGCCGGACGGACGGAGATCCTCAATTGCCTTTTCGGGCTCGACAAGCCCTCGGCGGGAAGCATCAGGCTCGACGGCACCGAGGTCACCATTTCCAAGCCGGCGGATGCCATGGCGCATGGGCTTGCCCTGGTCACGGAGGACCGCAAGCTGACCGGCCTCAATCTCTCCGATTCCGTGCGCGCCAACATCTGCATGGCAAGCCTGCCGGAAATGAGTCCCGCCTTCGCTATGAATCGGGCGCGTGAGGCGCAAGCGAGCCGCGCCATGCGGGGAAAATTCCAGATCAAGGCTGCGCGCGACACGATGCCAGTTTCGGGCCTTTCGGGCGGCAACCAGCAGAAGGTGGTGCTGGCAAAATGGTTCCTTCGCAACCCGAAGGTTCTGCTTTTGGACGAGCCGACTCGCGGTGTTGATGTTGGAGCCAAGCGTGAAATCTATCGGATCATCAGTGACTTCGCCGCCTCCGGCGGCACGGTCGTGATGATCTCGTCGGAGATCGACGAAGTTCTCGGCATGTCGGACCGGATCATGGTGATGCGGGCCGGCAGGAGCGCCGGGATCTATAGCCGGGAGGAAACGAATGCCCAATCACTCGTCCACCTATCGACGTGAACAGGGACAGGGTGTCCGTCCGGCAGCAGAGGAGTCAGGGATGTCGGCTGGAAACAACAAGAACGCTAGAAGCTGGCTTGGTTCGGAGCAGCGCCAGCTGCTGATTCAGGAATACGGCATCTTCCTTGCCTTCCTGATCCTGGCTGCGGTTCTGTCGGTCTCCAACGAGTTCTTTTTAACGGCGGGCAACATCTCGAACGTGCTGCTGCAGACCTCGATCAATGGTGTGCTGGCGATCGGCATGACTTTCGTCATCCTGACCCGCGGCATCGACCTCTCGGTCGGCTCCGTCGTTGCGCTTGCCGGTCTCATCAGCGCGAGTTTCGTGACCACATCCGCGACCGCCGGGATTTCCGGTTCGCCCTATCCAGTCGTGTTCGGCCTCGGCATCGGCCTTTTGGTGGGTGTTGCCTGCGGGGCCGTTTCGGGTGTGATCGTGTCGCGGTTTTCGGTGCCGGCCTTCGTGGCGACGCTGGGGATGCTGTCAGCGGCGCGCGGACTGACCCTGATCTATGGCGGAGGTCGACCCGTTCCCGCGCTGACGCCGGCGTTTCGCTGGATCGGCACAGGCAGCATCCTTGGCATTCCGGCCCCGGTCGTCATTCTGGCTGTGGTATTTGCCGTTTCCTGGTGGATCCTCAACCGGACCCGTTTCGGCCGTTACATCTATGCCGTCGGCGGCAACCCTCATGCCGCCAGGACCTCGGGCATCAACGTGACCCGCATACAGTTCGTCGTCTACGTCGTCTCCGGCGGTCTTGCCGGTCTCGCCGGGATGCTGCTCAGCGCCCGCACCGGCTCCGCGCTGCCCCAGGCCGGCATCGCCTATGAACTGGATGCTATCGCTGCGGTGGTGATCGGGGGAACCAGTCTTTCAGGAGGAGTGGGCCGGGTGACCGGCACGCTGATTGGCGCGCTGATCATCGGCGTCATGAACAACGGCCTCGATCTGATGGGTATCCAATCCTACTACCAGCAAGTTCTCAAGGGCGCCCTGATCGTGGGCGCCGTGATGCTCGATCAGAAGAGAAACTACGGGGCTTAGCGTTTCGGGCCGAAATTGGGACCCGGTTTTGGGTCTTAAGCTCAGACGAGAAGGCCCTTCCGGGATCGGACCTGCACACCGCGTGTCCGTTGATAGGCGAACCATGTCGGTCGCTCACTTAAAGTGGAGGTACGAAATGAAATTATTGATGATAGCGCTCGCATCCGCGACCGCGCTGCTGGCCTCGTCGGCCATAGCGCAGGAGAAGATCAAGATCGGCGCAGCACCTTACGGGTTGAATGCGGAGTTCATGCAGATCTGGGCGGCGGCGCTTCAGGAACACCCTGCCGTCAAGAGCGGTGAAGTCGAACTAACAGTCTTCGACGGCAAATATGATGCCCTGGTCCAGCAAGACCAGTTCAAGACGATGGTCACACAGAAATACGATGCGATCATCTTCGCGCCGATTGACGTCGATGCGGGCGCGGCCGCCGTACAGACGGCCGCCGACGCAGGCATCCCGGTCATCGGCTCCAACACCCGCGTCAATTCCGATCTCTTGGCCTCCTATGTCGGCTCCGACGATACGATCTCGGGCTACATGGAAGCCAAGACCGTGCTCGACAAGATCGGCTGCAAGGGCAACGTCGTCATTCTCGAGGGGCCGGTCGGTCAGTCCGCACAGATTTCTCGTCTCGAGGGCAACAAGAAGGCGCTTGCCGAGTGCCCGGACGTCAAGATCCTCGAAGATCAAACGGCGAACTGGTCGCGCGCTGAAGCCCAGACGCTGATGGAAAACTGGCTCACCGCTCACCCCAAGCAGATCAATGGCGTGATTGGCCAGAATGACGAAATGGCTCTCGGCGCCATCGAGGCGATCAAGGCTGCCGGCCTTGACGTGAAGAGCTTCTCCATTGCCGGCATTGACGGCATCACCGACGCGCTCCACGCCGTCAAGAACGGCGAGATGACGTCGATCCTTCAGGACGCGCGTGCCCAGGCACAAGGGGCGCTCGATCTTGCCATTTTCAATGCAAAGAAGGGTGACTACAAGCCCCAGTCCGACATTTGGGAAACCTACAAGGACATGCCGTGGAAGGACGGCAAGGAGAAGATCTACAATGTGCCGTGGACGCCGGTAACGGCCGAAAACGTCGACAAGCTGCTTGCGACGCGCAAGTGATTCAGCCGTGGGGTGTGCCTCTGGCACACCCCACTTTCCAACAGGCCGGGAAGAGAACCATGACCGATTCAATACAGGTTGATCTCAATTTTTCACTTGGTGGCAAAGTCGCTCTGATCACCGGCGGCGCCTCCGGCATCGGAAGTGCCATTGCATCGGCATTTGCCGTGAAGGGCGCTGCCGTCGGCGTGATCGATATCAATGAATCTGTTGCGAGATCGAAGGCCGACGAACTCGGCAACGGCGCGAAGTCCTTCGTCTGCGATGTGTCCGATCCGCAATCCGTGGAGGCTGTTTTTGCTGCGGCGCAAGCCGCTTTCGGTCACATAGACATCGTCGTCAACAGCGCCGGCATCGCCATGCTTGCTCCCGCCGAAGAGCTCAGCCTCGATGCCTGGGACAAGACCATCGCCATCAATCTCAAGGGAACGTTCCTTGTGTCCCAGGCCGCAGGACGCGTCCTGATCAAGGCCGGCAAAGGCGGCAAGATCATCAACATGGCGTCGCAGGCCGGCACCGTCGCGATCGACCAGCACGTCGCCTACTGCGCTTCCAAATTCGGTGTCATCGGCCTGTCCAAGACGCTTGCCGCCGAATGGGGCAAGCACGGCATCACGGTCAATACGATTTCGCCGACAGTGGTGCTGACAGACCTTGGCAGAAAGGCCTGGGACGGGCCGCGCGGCGAGGCGCTGAAGCAGCGCATTCCGACCGGCCGCTTTGCCTTCCCGGAGGAAATCGCCGCGGCGGCGGTGTTCCTGGCATCGAACGGCGCGGACATGATCAACGGCGCCGACCTTCTGGTCGACGGCGGCTACACCATAATCTGAGCGGCGCAAGATTGGAGCAACAATGCAGCGGTTTATCAACAATCCAGACGAGGTCGTCGAGGATACGGTTAAGGGCTTCGTCAAGGCACATGCCGATATCGTCAGGCTTGGCGTCAATCCTCGTGTCATCGTCGCCCGTCATGCGCCAGTCAGCGGCAAGGTCGGTGTGATCACCGGCGGCGGCTCCGGCCACGAGCCCGCCTTCATCGGCTACACAGGACGCAACATGCTGGATGCGGTCGCGGTCGGCGAGCTGTTTTCGTCACCGACTGCAAAGAGCTTCTTCGACGCCGCGCGGGAGGCGGATGGCGGCAAGGGTGTCGTCTGTCTCTATGGCAACTATGCCGGCGACAACATGAATGTGAAGATGGCCATTAAGCTCGCCGCCAAGGAAGGCATCGAGATCGCAACCGTCGTTGCCAACGACGATGTGTGTTCGGCGGGACCGGACGAGCGCGACAAGCGCCGAGGCGTTGCCGGCGAGATCTTCATGTGGAAGTGCGCCGGCGCCAAGGCCGCGGAAGGTGCCGATCTCGCGGACGTGCAGGCAGTGGCGCAAAGGGCGATCGACAACTGCCGCTCGATTGGTGTTGGCCTTGGCCCTTGTACGCTGCCCGCCGTGGGGCACCCCAACTTCTCGATCGAGCCGGGCACCATGGAGGTCGGCATCGGTCATCACGGTGAACCGGGTGTGCGGGTCGAACCGCTGCAGCCCGCGGCCGAGATCGCGCGGGAGATGGTCAAGATCGTCCTCGACGATCATGATCTCGCAGCCGGAACGGAAGTCGCGGTCCTCGTGTCCGGCCTCGGCGCAACGCCGGTCAACGAGCTCTACATCCTCAACGACACCATCGAACAGGAGATCACCGGACGCGGGCTGAGCATCCGCCAGACCTATATCGGCAACTATTTCACCTCGCTGGAGATGGTCGGCGCCACACTCACGGTCATGGCGCTCGACCCCGAATTGAAAAGGCTGCTGGATGTGGATGTCGATTGTCCCGCAGGGTTCTAGGAGACGGACGAATGCAGCACTTTGACAACGCTTCCGCTGGCGATATCGTTCTTTCGCTGGCCGACCGGATCATCGAAAACCGAGCCTATCTGAGCGAGATTGACGGCAAGATCGGTGACGGCGACCACGGCGTCAACATGGCTAAGGGCTTCGGCATGGCCGCGGAGAGGATCAGGGGCACCGACATGTCGCTGTCCACGGCCTTCGATACGCTGGGAACCGTGCTTATGACCGAAATCGGTGGTTCCATGGGTCCGCTCTATGGCGTCATGTTCACGCAATTCGCCGAAACCATCGAAAAGTCATCGTCGATCGATGCGAAGACTTTCAGCACCATGCTCACCAATGGTCTCGGCGGCATCCAGGCCATCGGGTCGGCCAAGGTTGGCGACAAGACGCTTCTCGATACGCTCGTCCCGGCGATAGACGCCTTCGACAACGCCAACGCCGATGGAAAGCCATTCCCGGAAGCGCTGGATGCCCTGGTTGTCGCGGCCGAAAAGGGCCGCGATGGCACGAAGGACCTTGTGGCAAGGATCGGACGGGCCAGCCGCCTGGGTGCACGCTCGCTCGGCGTCGTTGATGCCGGCGCCACATCCTGCGCGCTGATCCTGAAAGCCCTGGCGCTCGGTGCCAAGCAGAAACTGCAGCTGTCTGCCGCAGCGAGCCACTGAATTACGGGTATGCTCCTCCCGAGCAATGGCTCCCGGCTGATCTTCCAGCCGGGAGCTCAGCTAGAGCAGGATCCCAAATTTCATACGAGATGGAACAGGCTCCAATGGCCGATCGGAGCAATATTGAGAGTTCGCCCGTTTGCGCTCATCTTGGCGATCGATTTCGGATTCGGGGATACCAGGCAGCATGACCGTCAAGGCACCATTGGCGCGCAAGAACGGGACGGCGCGGGCGGGAGCCGAGGCAGGCACTGAGCCCATCCCGCTACGCTATGGTGACGATCCCTATGTCTGGGCCTGTTGGCTCTACTACGAAGATCGTATGACGCAGGGCGATATCGCCGAGATCATGGGCATTTCGCGGGCGACGGTGAACAGTTATCTGGCCGATGCCCGCGCCCGCGGGATCGTCAACATTTCCCTCGAGCCGTCACGGCTGAGCTCGCTCTCCATCGCCCAGGAACTCAAGCGCCATTTCGGGTTGCACGATTGTCTGGTCGTGCCAAGCGACGACAATACCCGTCCGCTGATCGATCGGCTCGGCGGGGCCGCGGCGCAGGCCCTTGCCAAGCTTTTGAAATCCGGGGACACGCTTGCCGTTGCCTGGGGGAGGACCGTATTGACAATCGGGGAGCAGGCCTCTGTGCCCGGCCTCCAGGACGTCACCATCGTCCAGGCAACGGGGGGCACGCGTGCGAGTTTTGCCTACACGCCGGAACTCTGCGCGGCCGCCATCGCCGGCGCCGTGGGCGGGAAGCTGATCAACATCACCGCACCAGCAGTTGTTTCGACGTCCGAGGTCCGCGACATGCTGTTGCGCGAGACGCTGATCGAAAGCCAGTTCGAGGCGCTTGCCAAAGCCAACAAGGCGCTTTTCGGCATCTCTTCCCTGCGCCCCAATTCGACGATCCACACCAGCGGCTTCTTTGAATCGGTTTCACTTCAACAGTACCTCGCCAAGGATGCCGTGGGGGTCGTTGCCGGCCGCTTCATCGACGGACAGGGCAATCCGGTGGCCGGCCCGCTCGACGACCGCACGATCGGTATATCGCTCGACAGGCTGAAGGCCATTGGTTTGCGCATCGCGGTCGCCGGCGGTTTCGACAAGGTGCCGGCGATCCTTGCCGCGCTGCGCGGCGGCTACGTCAACGTGCTCATCACCGACGCTGCCACGGGCCGCGGCATTCTGAATGCCGACGGCGTGACGGAGCTCGACCAGAAGCTCTCGCAACGTCCAAGGCTCGACAACGCCGTGGCTTTGCCCAGCAACTTCCGCACCCATGTCAAGAAGTTCCTCAACGATCCCGACGATGTCGTTGAGGAAATGCTTGACGGCGTGGTGAAGGCCCACGCCGCTTACATCGAGCCGATAAAGGGTTCGCATCGTGCTCTCGTTGCCCGTGCGGGGCCGAGGCCTGGGAAGGTGGGGCTGGTGATCGGCGGCGGCACGGGGCATGAGCCCTGCTTTCTCGGCTATGTCGGAAAGGGGCTCGCCGATGCCGTGGCCGTCGGCAACATCTTTTCGTCACCGCCTCCCGGCACGATCTTCCAGTGCGCCAGTGCCGCGTCGGGCGGGCAAGGCGTGCTCTTCGTCTACGGCAACTATGCCGGCGACGTGATGAATTTCGAAATGGCGGCCGAGATAGCGGCGGAAAAAAACATCGAGGTTCGCACGGTGGTGACGACAGACGACATCGCCTCGTCCCCGATCGAGGACAGGGAGGGCCGCCGTGGCGTTGCCGGCAACTTCTTCATCTTCAAGATCGCCGGTGCCGCCTGCGACCGTGGCTTGTCGCTCGATAAATGCGAGGCCGTGACGCGCAAGGCCAATGCACGAACATTCACCATGGGCGTCGCGCTGGAGCCTTGCTCCATGCCGCAGACCCGTCGCCACAATTTCGAGATCGGTCCCGACGACATCGAGATCGGCATGGGCATCCACGGCGAGCCTGGTGTCATCCGCGATAGGATGATGAGCGCCGACGCGATCACGGACCGGATCATGGACCGCATCTTTTCGGAAATGAGGCCGGCAGCGGGCGACCGTGTCGCCGTGCTGATCAATTCATTCGGTGCCACGCCGCTGATGGAACTTTATATCCTATTCAGGCGTGTCGCGCAGCGATTGAGCGCCAAGGACATCACCATAGAGGCGAACTGGGTCGGGCATTATTGCACATCGCTCGACATGGTCGGTGCGTCGATAACGATCTTGCACCTCGACAACGAGTTGACGGAAATGTTGCATCATCCTTGCGATACGGCTGTCCTGCGGGTCGGCTGAGATTCTTAGAAGCATGCGCCGATACGATGGGCCGCATCCTGCTTGAACTGGGAGGAACACGATGGCGGACAATGCGGCGCGACGCCTGAGCAGGATGTTCTATCGCATCTCCATTGCGATCGAGGCGGGGAAGGATCACCTCTCGGATCTGGATGGCGCAATCGGCGACGCAGACCATGGCATCACCATGTCACTCGGCTTCCTGGCGGTCAACGCGGAGCTGGCCAAGCTCGACCTCGACCACATGCTTGCGTCGGAAATCTTCTCCGCTGCCGCATCGGCCTTTCTCGATGCCGTCGGCGCCTCCACGGGGCCGCTTTATGCGACGGCGTTTCGAAGAGCGGCACAGGCCCTGAAACAGGATGAACGGCTTTCAGCCGCCGGCCAGGCCGCCATCATCGAAGCCATCACGACCGGCATCAAAGAGCGCGGCAAAGGGCAGCGCGGCGACAAGACCATGCTGGATGCCTGGATTCCCGCAACAGAAGCAGCCGTCAATGCATGTGCCCGCGCTGCCGGAAGCCGGGAGATGTGGAACAGCATCTTGCAGGCTGCGGAAGCCGGTGCAAATTCGACACGATCCATGGTCGCTGCGCGCGGACGGGCGGCCCGGCTGGGGGAGCGATCCCTAGGGCACATGGACCCGGGAGCGGCCTCGGCCGTCATCATCCTGCGCGCGATGAAAGACACCTTTTGCGGAGACGGTGCGAAGTAGCGAGGGCTGCCAAATCCAGGGGAAGCTCGGGCTCCGCCCCACTTCGGAAATTTGGATGTCCGTGAGCGAAGCATCAGTAGAACGTCGCCACCCAGATGAGCATTGTGTCAAAGCCACTCAAATGTGGCCAAGCACCACTTCGCCGATCTTGCTTTTGTCAGTGTTCTTCAACCTCAGCGCGAAGGCCCACGTTCTCGGGCGTCATGTGCGGGCAGAGCGACATAGTTCTGGAACAGCATGGCGAGATCGCGCGACTTCGCCGCAGCGTCGTTAATGCCCCTGCCTTCGAGCGCGATCTCGCCGGCGCTGATATCTTCAAGTCCGGCAATCATCTGTACAAAGTCGACTCGCCGCAGCCGGGCGACCAGGATGACGAATTCACCTGATCCAATGTCGACCGACACGCCATGAATAACTCGGACCGTGCCATAGGCTTTCTCGAAACCTGATGCGGTCTTGTCGCTGCCCTTCAGCCTCAAGATCAGCCACTCGGCGGTGGATTTCGCCAATTGGCCCTTGCCGATCCTCAGCCAGTCCTCCAGCCCAACGCGCACATTGCCGCCCGGCGCGATCGCCTGGGGTGGCGATCGCAGCGGCTGCGACCGGCGCCCAGCCCCGACCAATGGCAATCCTGTTCGAACCGGCGGGTCGGCGGTGCGCTTCATATGCGCCACGTCCTCGGGATGAGTGCCGATGCCACTGTGTGCCGAACACGCTCTGTACGAAGAACGGTGCGTTGACCAGGCCCGCTCGACGGATGGCGAGTGTAGAAATTGCCGATGTGGTAGCACTCGATTTCGAGACGCGTGCCGTTCTCCGCGCAGAAGCCTCGTTGACAGAGGCGCTCTGGGGCCATAGCGTATCTGACTGGTATAACAGGTATGCCACATGATCGGAGTTCTGATCAAACAGCGGAAGCTCTCGGACGAGGTTGCCGCGCATCTAGAGAGGCTGATCCGCAAGGGAGAGCTGGCCGAAGCCGACCGGCTCCCATCCGAACGGGAACTGATGCGGCAGTTCGGGGTTGGGCGCCCTTCAATCCGCGAGGCCCTGCTGCATCTGAGCAAGATGGGCCTTGTCGAGGTGAAATCCGGCGAGCGCGCCCGCGTCACTCGGCCAACTCCCCAATTCGTGATCGACGCCCTCTCGGGGCCGGCGCGGCACATGATTTCGGCGCCGGGCGGGATTCATGACTTCCAGAGCGCGCGTTTGTTTTTCGAAGTCGGGCTTGCCCGCAACGCCGCCATCAATGCCACGCCAGAGGATATCGAAAGCCTCGAGGAGGCGCTCGAAATCAACCGGCAGTCGATCGGGGACCTGACGCGCTTCGAGCGCACCGACGTCGACTTCCACTACGTGCTGGCGGTGATCACCCGCAATCGAATCTTCACAGCTATCCACGCGGCGTTGGCCGAATGGCTGCTCGAACAGCGGCGCACGACTTTGGCCAAAGGTGAAGACCGCAAGGCCTATGAGGCTCATCGCGAAATCTTTGACGCCGTCGCAGCGCGCGATCCAGACGCCTCCGAAGCGGCTATGCGCAGGCATCTGGAATATGTGTCCAGGCGCTATCTGGAAATTGCAGGTGCCAAGTGATGAGGGGCTTCGTGGTCTGGGTCGATTTCCGCCTCAAGCCGGGTGCCCGGGGCAGATTCCGCGAGCTTGTCGACGCCAATGCGACCGCGTCGATTCGCAGCGAAACCGGTTGCCGTCGCTTTGATGTGACGCAGGCGCGCGACGAGCCTGACCGGGTCCTGCTCTACGAGATTTACGACAGCGAAGCGGCATTCGAGCACCACTGCCGTACGGTTCATTTCGACGAATTCAATTCGCAGAGCGCGCCGCTCGTCGACACCAAGCTGGTGACCATCTGCGACCTTGTTCTCGAAGCTTCGTCTTGAAGAACGCGTAAGGGCAATGCGCCCCTTGTGGGCGAAGGGGAGGGTAGTGCATGTCAGAGCCAAGTCTCAAGGCGTTAGCCTCTCACAGGCGGGTCAAGCTCGGGACGCTTGTCGCCGAATTCGCCACGCCGGGAATTGGTCACATCCTGAAGTCCGCTGGTTGCGATTTCGTCTTTTTCGACATGGAGCATTCGGGATTCAGCTTGGAAACGCTGAAGAGCGCGATCCGCTATTTCGAGGCAGCCGATCTGCCGGTTATGGTGCGCGTGCCGTCGCAGGACTACCATTTCCTTGCCCGCGCGATGGACATGGGTGCTGAAGGGCTGATCGCACCGATGGTGAGTTCGGTCGAACAGGCGCAACACATCATCAAATCCATGAAATACCATCCTGCCGGCGCCCGCGGCGTGGCGCTGCAGATCGCTCACGACCGCTACCGTCCGGGTTCGGTCGCTAACAAATTCGAGGCCGCCAACAAGCGCTCGACGTTCATCTGCCTGATCGAGACCGCGGACGGCGTCAAGAACATCGACGGCATCGCGGGACTGGACGGGGTCGATTGTCTGTGGGTCGGACATTTCGATCTGTCCGTCTCGCTCGGCATTCCGGGCGACTTCGCCCACCCCACTTTCACCGCTGCAATGGCCAAAATCGTTGCAGCCGCCAAGAAGCACAACAAATCGCTTGGACGCCTGGTGCCCAACGTCGCGCAGGGACACGACTTCTACGCACAAGGCTTCGATTTCATTTGTTATTCGGGCGACGTTTGGGTCTTGCACGACGCGATGGCTGACGCGGTTTCCAAAATCCGGGCCGGGTGCCAATAGAGCGGAGGAGACGATGGACAGCGTGAAATTCAGGGTGGCCCTTTCGGGTGATTTCCGTAAGCCGGACGGCTCGCCGACCTATCCAGATTTCGATCTGGAGCCGCTGCGCAATGCGGCGGGCGTCGAGATGGTGTTCCTGGAATCGAACAGTCCGCTTCGCGCCGACCAACTTGAGGATTTCGATGCGCTGATCCTTCTCGCCCATCGCTTCGATTCCACGAGTGTGCCTAGGAGCGGCCGCCTGGCCGTCGTTGCCCGCTTCGGGGTCGGCTACGACACTGTCGATGTTGAGGCCTGCACCGCCGCCGGCATTGCCTTGGTCATCACGCCCGATGGCGTGCGACGGCCCGTCGCCGTATCCGTCATCACCTTCATGCTGGCACTGACCGGCAAATTGCTGACAAAGGACGCGCTCACCCGCAAGGGACCTCATGGCTTCCAGGAGCGCTCGGAACATATGGGCGTCGGGCTCGTCGGGCGTACGCTTGGGTCGCTGGGCATCGGCAACATCGGCGCCGAGGTCTTCCGCTTGGCGAGGCCCTTTGACATGCAATTCATTGCCCATGACCCGTTCGCTGACAAGAGGGTTGCTGCCGACCTGGGCGTCGAACTGGTCGGGCTGGAGGACCTGTTTCGCCGCGCCGACGTGCTGTCGGTGAGTTGCCCGCTGTCGCCGCAGACCCACCACATCGTCAATGCTGAGCGGATCGCCCTGATGAAGCCGACAGCTTACCTGATCAACACGGCGCGCGGCCCGATCGTCGACCAGAAAGCGCTGACGCAAGCGCTGCAGGAGCGCCGCATCGCCGGTGCCGGTCTCGACGTGCTCGAGCAGGAGCCTCCCGATGCAGGCGATGCGATCCTTAAACTCGACAATGTCATCCTGGCGCCGCACGCGCTTTGCTGGACCGACCAGTGCTTTGCCGGCAACGGTGCCGCCGACGTCAAGGCGGTGATTCAGGTGCAGCACGGTCGCGAGCCGCGCGGCGTGGTCAATCGCGAGGTGCTTTCGAGCGAGCTGTGGAAGACCAGGCTGTCGGGGCTCGCGGCCCGCTTCGGAACCTAGGAGGACGCTGATTTTTGGTGCGCCGCCGCGGCCCCCTTGCGGCGACTTTACGGGAGGAATGCTCGACCGCCGCGCCCGCGGACGAGTGAGGCAAATGGAAACGGGAGGACCAAGCACTATGAACGATCGTGACAAACGTGACTTTCAGGCAGGTCTCGAAGCAGAGGTCGACGCCTTCATGCGCGGCGAAACTACCCGCCGAACTTTCATAACCCGCTTCGGTCAGATGACCGGCATGTTGGCTGCGTCTGGCCCGATGCTGGGGATGATGACCGATTGGGCGGTGGCGCAGCAGACGCTGGAACTGGCGGACGCCACCTCGCCGCTCGGCCAAGCGCAGGCTGCAGCCCTGAAAGCATCGAAGGAAGGCCCGGCGGACGGTTCCGCCTTTCGCGCGGTGGAGGCCGCCAAGGCGCATTCGGGCGTCACCCTCAACATGACCTACGAGGCTGGCCTGCAGGCACTCGATCCGCGCAATTTCAGTGGGCCGATGTGGGAGCAGCTTACGGGGATGAAGTCGAATGTCGTCGAACTGTCGAACCCGGACCAGTACTCCAAGGCGGTCGCCGAGCACATCGCCGGCTCAGGTGCCTATGACGTCCTCGACGTCTCGCCGGCCTGGACACCATCGCTTGCCGATGGCGGCGTCATCGCACCTCTCGACGACTACATCGCCAAATACATGAACCCGGCAGACCTCGAGGACTATCACCCTCTGTACAAGGCGCTGCCAACCTATAAGGGCAAGATCTGGGGGTTCTTCGACGACGGCGACATGTTCGCTCTCTACTACCGCAAGGACATTTTCGAGGATCCGAAGATGATGGAGGCCTACCAAGCAAAGTTCAACGCCAAGCTTGGACCGCCGAAGACCTGGGAGGAATATGCCCAGATTGCCCAGTTCATCACCGACCAGATGGCGCCAAAGGTCTATGGCGCGGGACACTTCCGCAAGGCGGGCAGCCCCGGCAACCAGTTCGACTTCCTGCAGCAGTACCGCGCCAATGGCGGCAAACTGTTCGGCGACGACATGAAGGCGGGCCTAGTTTCGGACGCCGGCGTCAAGACGCTGACCAACATGCTCGCGGCGAACAAGGCCTCGATCCCCGGCAACAACGAGCTCGACGCCGTCTCCCTGTGGGCGGCCTTCCTGACCGGCAAAGTCGCGATGATCTATTCCTGGCCTCCCAGCGGCCGCATGGCGGCGAATTACTCGCAGTCCGCCACGGCGATCAACTTCATCCCCCAGTCCCAGATCGCTGGCAAGGTCGGCTATGCCGTCGTTCCGGGCAATCCGGAACATGCCACCGGCTACAACAAGGCGCTGTCGGCGGACTCGCCCAACCCCGAGGCGGCGTATCTGTTCATGCAATGGATATGCTCGCCACCGGTCTCGCTGGCGCGTTGCATGCTGCCCTATGCGCTACGAGACCCGTACCGCATCTCGCACTTCAAGTCCGAACTCTACGGCGCGCTCTTCCCAAGTGCCAAGGAGTACCTTGCCAATCTCAACAACTCGGCAAATGTTGGTCTGCTCGACCCGATCATGCCAGGCGCGCAGGACTACTTCTTGAGCATCGACCGTATGTGCACGGCGGTGTGGGCTGGTGCGGATCCGAAGGCGTCGCTGGAAACGGCGGCGGCCGAGTGGAACGAGACGACCGACCGACTGGGTGTAGATTCGCAGAAAGGTTTCTACACCGAGTTCCTGAAACTGCCTGGCGCCACCGCCGACAACACGGTGGAAAAACTTGGCATGGCGGTCACCCTCTGAGGGGAGGCAGAGCCTGGAGCAATTGGTGTTGCGGGCGCTTGGCTCGCAACCCCTCGCCGAACCGCTAAGCAGCCTTTTGGATACACCGATGCAGCCCACCGCTACGATTCACCGCTTGAAGGCCGCCGGCGCACCGCCCCGGCTATCTGCGTTCGCCCAATGGGCCGACCGCCATTTCAAGTGGCTGCTGGTCGCGCCCGCGGTGCTGCTGATATTGGCGCTGTCGATCTATCCGCTCCTGTTCTCGCTGGTCGTATCCTTCATCAACTACGACTTCCAGGTGCCGGGCCACGCATTTGTCGGATTGAAGAACTTCGAGCGGGTCGTGTTCGATCCCGTGGCACGTTGGTCACTGTTGCTGACGGCATGGCTGTCGGGCATCAGCGTCGCTATCGAATTCGTGCTCGGTCTCCTGGTGGCGCTGACAATGGTGCGCAGCTTTCCGGGCCGCGGCGTGATCATGTCGATCCTGATCGTGCCGCTGTTCATCAGCCCAGTCATCGTCGGCCAGGCCTGGACGCTGCTTTTGCAGCGGCCTTTCGGACCGACCAACTATATCCTGACGCAATTGCTGGGGCAGGAGGTTACGATCGGCTGGATGACCGAGCGCCCATGGCTCTATGTCTCGCTCATCATCGCCGATGTCTGGCAGTGGACGCCATTCATGTTCGTCATCCTGCTCGCTGGCCTGACCGCAATTCCTCCCAATCTCTATGAGGCGGCAGAACTCGACGGTGTCAACGCCTGGCAGGTCTTCTGGGCGATCACGCTCCCCCATCTGGGGCCGATGATGCTGCTGGCGCTGACTTTCCGTCTGCTCGACGCCATCCGTATGTTCGATACCATATTCATCATGACAGGCGGCGGCCCAGGAACACAAACGTACACGGCCTCCTATTATCTCTATACCGTCGGCTTCACGCAGTTTCATCTGTCGCAGGCAACGGCCGGAAGTTGGCTGTTCCTGATTTTTACGGCGCTCATCGTGGCGTTGCTGGTACGCCGGCTCTTGAAGGTCGATCCGGTCTGATGGCCGCCGTAGCGCCCGCCCGCCGCAGGAAACGCCGGTCGTTGCCGATCGGGCGAATCCTGCTTTTGGGGTTCTTCCTGGTGTTCGTGCTGTGGCCGCTCTACTGGATGTTCAACACCTCAATCAAGCCCAGCGACGACTACCTCACCGTACCGCCTGTCTGGTTCCCCGCGGAGCCGACGCTTGTCCACTACGAAGCCGCGCTGTTCACCTATCGCGGTCTCGACGGGCTTATCAACAGCCTGATTATTTCGCTTTCGGCCACGGTGCTTTCGGCACTGTTCGGCACGCTGATGGCCTATAGTCTGGCGCGCTACAACACGGGTGGCCGGCATCTGTCCTTCTGGGTGCTGTCGCAGCGCTTCCTGCCACCTATCGGCATCGTCCTACCGGTATTCCTGATCTACCGCGGCGTCGGGCTATACGACACCCATATCGGGCTGATCATAGCCTACACGGTCTTCACGCTGCCGGTGTCCGTTTGGATGATGTTCGCCTATTTCCGCGGCATGCCGAGGTCGATGGAGGAGGCGGCCCTCGTCGATGGCTGCACGCGATGGGAGGCTTTCTGGCGCGTTGCCGTGCCGCTGGCCGCGCCCGGCATCGTCGCGGCGGCTGTCTTCGCCTTTATTGCCTGCTGGACCGAGTTCTTCTTCGCGCTGATTTTGACAAGCCGAACTGCCTTCACGCTGCCAACGGTCTTCCGCGCCTTCATCGGCTTCCAGGGCGCACAATATGGTGAAGCCGCGGCCCTTGCCATCGTCTCCCTCGTGCCGTCGATCGCCCTTGGAGTGCTTGCTCAACGACATCTCGTGCGCGGGCTGACGCTCGGCGCCGTTCGCGGATAGGGAAAGTTAGGCATGGCCGAAGTCAGAATCACCGGCTTGCACAAGCGCTACGGCGCCTTCCATGCGGTGCGCGGTATTGACCTCCACATCCGCGACGGCGAGTTCACCGTTCTGGTTGGTCCGTCCGGCTGCGGCAAGAGCACCCTGTTGAGGACCATCGCCGGACTGGAGGAGAGTTCACAAGGCACGATCGAGATCGGCGGCGAGGTGGTCAATGATTTCAGGCCGCGCGACCGCGACGTGGCAATGGTGTTCCAAGATTATGCGCTCTATCCGCATATGAGCGTGGCCAAGAACATTGGCTTCGGCCTCAAGGCTCGCAAGATGCCGAAGCCAGAGGTGGAGATGCGCGTTGCCGAGGCGGCGCGCATGCTTGGCATCACTCCCTTGCTGGGGCGTTTTCCGCGCCAACTGTCCGGTGGCCAGCGCCAGCGCGTCGCCATCGGCCGCGCCATAGTCCGCAACCCCCGCATCTTTTTGTTCGACGAGCCGCTGTCCAATCTCGACGCACAGCTTCGCGACGAAATGCGCGGCGAGATCAAACGCCTTCACCAGGACATTGCCACAACGATGATCTACGTCACCCATGACCAGATCGAAGCAATGACGTTGGCTGATCGCATCGTGCTGATGCGCGACGGGCTGATAGAGCAGCAGGGCGCGCCACTCGAGTTGTTCGAGCGCCCGGCCTCGACCTTCGTCGCTGGGTTCCTGGGTTCGCCGCGGATGAGCTTCCTGCCAGGGACCCTTGCCTTGGAGGGAAGCACCGCCGCCATCCGGCTCGCGGACGCACTGCTGCCTTTAGCGCCCGGCAGGGGGCTGCAGGGCGTCGCAGACGGACAGAAGGTGCTGCTCGGGTTGAGACCGGAGCACCTCACTCGTGCGCACGCTGCCACGCCGGCGCAGGGCACGTTTCGCTATGAGGCAACAATCGACCTGCTGCAGCCGACCGGCTCGCGCAGCTACGCGACATTCCGACTTGCGGGTGCGCCGGTGATGGCGGAGTTGCAGGCGCACGACGTCAGCCGTCCTGGGGAAAAGCTGGCGATCGACATCAACATGAAACGGGCATCGATCTTCGACGCCACGACGGAGCGGGCACTTTGACCTCGACAGCTTCTCTGGCAGTCCGCTTGTGTGGCACCGAACAGCTCGAGGAACCGCTGCGCACACTGCGCGCCGGCTCCCTGTCGCTCGCGTTCGACAATGGGGCGTTGCGTTACATCCGCATTGGGACGATCGAGGTTTTGCGCGGAATCTCGTTCCTTGTACGGGACGAAAACTGGGGAACATGTACCCCCGTTCTCGATGATCTGCGGATCGACGAGAGGCCGGATGCGTTCGCCATTGAATACCGTGGAACATGTGCCGCAACATCGGGCCGCCTGGTTTACCGGGCCCGGATCTCGGGCAGTAGCGATGGCGCACTGTCGTTTGTGGCAGAAGCAGAGCCCGAGACCGACCTTTTGACCAACCGGACCGGCTTCGTCGTGCTGCATCCGATCGCGGCTTTGGCCGGCAAGCCGGTGAGGGTGCTGCATCAGGATGGTCTCGAAAGGCTTTCGCTTTTTCCAGACGTTATTGATCCTGAATGTCCGTTCACTGACGTGCGCGCGTTGTCGCATGAGATCGCGCCTGGGATCTGGGCCACCTGCACCATGGATGGTGATGCCTTTGAGATGGAGGACCAACGCAACTGGTCTGATGCCTCCTATAAGACCTATGTTCGTCCCCTGCGTCGCCCGTGGCCATACAGACTGCCCAAGGGTGAGAAATTCACGCAGGCCGTCCGGCTTCATGTGTCGGGGACGCTTTGTAGGGGGACGTCTGAAAACCCCAACCCACCGATCAACGTGACAATTGGCGGACCGGCCGGCCGAGTGCCTCGCATTGGCGTCGGCGTCGCCGCCGGGGAAGCCAGGCACGCCCTTGAAACCTCCGATCTAATTCGGCAATTGGCTCCGCAGTGGATGGTCTGCCAGGTCGATCTCCGTCTCGGCCACGGTCACGATGAACTTGAACGCTACGCAGCGCTGACCCGGTTGATCGGGGCAAGCGTCGTACTGGAGATCATAACCAGGGGAACGCTGGATCCGTTCGGCGAGTTGAAGCCGGTCGCGGACGCTGTCCGTCGCCTCGGCCTCGCTCCAGAGGCTGTCTGCGTCTTTCCGGCGCAGGACATGAAATCGGTACAGCCGGGAGCAACATGGCCGGCGATGCCAAGCTTCCACGAAAACTACTCCGCGGCGCGCCGGGCTTTCCCGGGTGTAACGCTGGGCGGCGGCATGGCCGCGTACTTCACCGAGCTCAATCGCAAGCGCCCGCCAGGAGAGGCGCTCGACTACGCGACCTTCACCACCTGTCCAAGCGTGCACGCTGCAGACGATGTGTCGGTGATGGAGACGCTTGAAGTCATTCCCCATCTGATCCGCTCTGCCCGTGCCTTCATGGGCGAACGCTTGCCGCTGCGTGTGGGCCCCAGTCAACTCGGCTGCCGCGAGAACCCTTACGGAGCCTCCACGGCGCAGAACGAAGCGAACGGTCGCGTCTGCCTCACCCGCATCGATCCTCGCCAGCGCGGGCTGTTCAATGCGGCCTGGATCGTCGGCTATTTCGCGGCCTGCGCTCGCGAGGGCATCGAAGCCGTCGCCTTCGGTGACTTCACCGGCCCATTTGGTTTCGTCTACAGGAGAGGCAATTTCGCGCAGCCGTGGTTCGACCAACAGGATGGCCCAATGGTGTATCCCGCTTTCCATATCATGGCAGGCCTATCAAAGCTCGGTGGCGCCAGTCTGCTGTCGGTGGGAACTTCCGGAATTGACAGCATCGCGGCGATCGCCGCCGAAAAAGACGGGAGCACGACGCTTTGGCTTTCTAACCTTACTGCCAAGAGGCAATCCGTGCGGCTTTCGGGTATGCCGGTCGGCGCGCGCATTTGTCTTCTTTCTGCCGACCATTTCGAGCGGGCGGCCGCCGATCCGAACTTCATGGGAGGGTTCGGACGACAGTTGGATGAGCAATTAATTCTGGACGCCTACGCCGTGGCGCGGGTCGATCTGCACGGTTCGTCTGCGACTTAGCCCCGCGTAGGTGGATTGAGGCGTTGATCGCCCGACGCTTCGCAGCAAAAACCGCTGAAGCCGGGCTCGGCCAAGGTTTCGCTGAAGACTATACTGGAAAGTCCGGAAGGGCGCTGATCCACATTACTAAATAGCTGCTAAAAACAAAAGTAGCATAACATGCAGACTGGTACGTCTGGAATTATCTGGCCATTTCACGGGTTTACCACTCCGGAATTATGGGATCGCTTGTGGAAGAACCGGTCGACCGGCCGTGGAACGATTTTTTGGCCCATCGGTCAATCTGACGCCAGGCGGCCACCAGGGCGCCGGTCCGACTTTCTGCCGATCAGCCCCAAACGCCCGCTGACCGGCCCGCCTACCTGATCGTCATCACGACGCACGAAACGGACACGAGTAGCGGCAAAACGAACGGGCTCCGCGAAGTGCACCTGTAGCCCTTTTGTTCGGATAGCTGGTAACGGGGTCAAAAGGGGGTTGGCTACTGCGCCATTCAGTAGGTCGGCACGTCCTGACGAGACTGGGGCAAGGCAATCTCTCCAGGGCGTACCATCACATAATCCTCGAAATGATAAGGGCCCATCTGCACAGGCTCCAAGCTCTCGACGGTGAAGCCTTGCGACTTG
The DNA here is from genome assembly GCF_004023165.1 of Mesorhizobium sp. M7A.F.Ca.MR.176.00.0.0. Taxonomy (NCBI): domain Bacteria; kingdom Pseudomonadati; phylum Pseudomonadota; class Alphaproteobacteria; order Hyphomicrobiales; family Phyllobacteriaceae; genus Mesorhizobium; species Mesorhizobium sp. M7A.F.Ca.MR.176.00.0.0. The sequence continues at coordinate 25,587 of NZ_RZTC01000054.1, forward strand.
TAGAACGCGATGGCTGTCTCATTGCGATCGCTTACGTAGAGGGCCTGCGGGTGCTGCCTCCCGTAATGGTCTCTGATCGTCGCGATAAGCTGCTTTCCCAGCCCCATGCCCCGAACGGACGGCAGCAGGTAAAGCTTTTTGATCCACAGCCGCCCGTCTTTCAAGTAGGCCGACGCATAGCCAATATCTTTCCCGTCAACCGAGGCGATCCAGTACAGGTGGCCTCGCTCGCGCATGTCCGCGCCAAGCGTGTTAAGCGAATACATGTCCGCTACCATTGGTGGGATCAGGTCGGCGCCGATCAACGGCGCATAGTGCGCTGGCCAGATGATCAGAGCCAGATCCCGGACCCGGTTCAGACCTGCCGCGTCGATCTGTGTAATATCGGCGTTCGCCACGTGCCCAACCCCTGTGAAATCCATTGCCCCGGCTGAACATTACGCAATGCAAACGCGTTCGCAAGGCAGTGTTCATAGAGGGCGGCCGGCGCCAAGGGTTGGGAGTTATGGGTCTCGACGCCGGCCAAGCGGACGCTCAGGCCCGCCGCCTATCCTAAATGGCCGATTCGTGGGCGTGCCGTTATGGTGCGATCGCGGCAGGGAACCCCGTTGACCAATGCTTGCGCCACTCCAATTCCCGCAGACGATCAAGCCTACAGAATTCGCTGACTGTCCTAGTTTAATTCTCCGGCCGGGGCGCTCAGCGAGAGCGAATGCCTGCAGGTTCCTGACCTTGACGGTTTCCTGATCCGCATTGGCAATAATCGAGTAGAACGCCGCTCTGGCGATATCCTTGTTGGCCGTTTTGGGATGCTCTTTCGAGCAGCCTTGAAGAGTGCTTGGGCGACATCTCCGGCGTGACCATCTCGTAAGGGTTTCGCTAATCGCACGCGTCTCACTCGCCTTCAAGACAAGTTCCTCTGCCCAGGCGCGCTGCCACCACATCAATGACCAATGCTTTGAGCCAACAAATATAGGTCTCAATATGTGAAAAGCCCCACCGGCAGGGAGCTGAGGGGGCTTGCCCTAGGAGGAGGTCGCGCTTTGGCGTTCATGCTCACCACCGGAAAGTTACGACGACAATGTGGCAACGGATGTCTGTTTCGGGCGCGGTTCGGCGAAATTTCCGCCAGCGTCCCGGATTCTCGCGGCGGTCCGGGCTCTTCTCGCGCGGCTTCTCACACTTCGCGCGCTATCGAACCGCAAGTCCAAGCACCTGGCTGGGCGCTCGGGACGGCCCAGCACGAGCGCTCAGGAAACTCTCGTTGCATTCCTGCTGGGCGCTGCGGCCGGTGCTGTTGCGGTCGCCGATGATGAGCTGCGGCATACCTTCATCACCTGGTTGCGCGTCAATGTGAAATACCGATTTTCACTCTGTTGGGGCCTCGACGCTTTTTTGCTGGCCGGAGCGCTGACTAGAAGGAGAGGTGAACGGCGGCCTTGCGCCTAATAAAGGTCGTCAAAGCCCAACTCGACGTTCGTCAGAAGCGGACCTTGAGAGCGCCTGCAGAAGGCACCGGGGGGCAGTACTATCACACCCTCAGCACAAGTGCCCCGGTTGTCCTCCTAGCCTCGAGGTCGCGATGAGCGTCGGCAGCCCGTGCCAGATCATATTGCCTGGGCGCGCCGATCTTGATCACACCTTGGCGCAAAGCTGCGAAAAACCGGTTGATGTGAGGACCAAGCTTTTCGGGGCTGTCCGTGTAATGGGCGTAGTTCGGACGGGAAATGGTGATCGACTTCGAAGAGAACCTACCGATGTCCCAATTTCCCACAGGTCCCGAGGCCTGACCGAAACTGACGAGATGGCCACGGATACCCAATGCGGCCAACGATCCACCGAACGTGTCATTGCCGACGGCGTCATAGGCGACATCTGCGCCCTTGCCTTCGGTCAAACGCATGACGGCCTCGGCGAAATTCTCTCTGGAGTAGACGATCACGTGATGGGCGCCGAGGCGTTCCACGATCCGGGCCTTGTCGTCGCTCGAGACGGTGGCGATCACCGTCGCGCCGAGATGGCGTGCCCATTGCATCAGCAACTGGCCGACCCCGCCAGCTGCCGCATGGATGAGCACGAAGGACCCGGGCTTCACGGGATAGACGTCGTGGAGCAGCAAGCTCGCGGTAATGCCTTTCAACAGACCTGCCGCGGCAGTTTCATCGGCAATATCGTCCGACAAGTGAACCAAAAGGTCCGGTGCCATGTTGCGTCGTTCGCAGTATGAGCCGACCGGCGGGCATGCGTAAGCAATCCGGTCGCCGACTGAAAAGCCCGAAACTTCGGGGCCGACCGCTGCAATGACGCCTGCGGCCTCCATGCCTGGAACGCCTGGCGGCTGCAGGAGATCGAAATAGCCGGTCCTGCAATAGACGTCGATGAAGTTGACCCCAATGAATGTGTGACGGATCTGGACCTCGCCACGCGATGGCGGCGCCAAGCCGATCTCCGCAAGCCGCAGAACCTCCGGTCCTCCGTGTCGCTCGACGAGGATTGCCTTGGTCCGTGTGCCCTGGGCGCTGGCTCCAGGCGGCTCCAGCTGGCGCATCTCGGGGATCAACCGCGCCACTGGTTGCTCTGACGTGGTCCTGGTTGGTCCGGCAACCGGCCTTCCGTTCAAGAGCCGGCGAACGGATTCAAAACCGGCTTGGTAGATGTCTTCGGTGACCAGCTTGACCAGTTCATCACGGCGATGCGCCGGCGGATGGAACTCCGAGGACCATTCCCAGAAGGTGGCGTTGCCGTCAGTCACCGGCTTCAGCCGGATCGACGCGACATACCCCATCAACGGCAACGGCGCTTCCAGCAGACAATAGCTCAGCCGCCGGTCCTTGTCGGACAAGGCCAGGAGTTGTTCGCGCAGCTCGCTGCCATCCATAAGCCTGAAATGACGCACCGCGCTGATCGCATCGGCCGCATCACCGCCCTCGATCTCGCTGAAGGAGATTGCCGGATGCCAGCGTTCATGACCGTTGAAATCGCGCAGAACAGACCAGACGTCCTCGACAGGCGCGTTGATGATCGTACTCTGGCAAACCTTGACCATTCGTCGATGTCAGCGCGCGAAGCGCTGTTTGAGCGCTGTGAAGGCGCTCTGGAATACGCCCGTGCCGATCTGCTGCACCAATGCGCTTTCCCGGTCGGGGGCACAGTCGAACTCGGCCTGCCACTCGGCGAACGTCATGTTGCCGTCGGTGACAGGGGTCAGGGAGAGTGTGGCTATGTAGTTCTCGACTTCCATCGGGCTCTCCAGCATCGCATAGCTGCAGGAGAGGTCGTAGTCAGACAGAGCCAGCAGTTTCTCCCGAATCCGGCCGCCGTCCTTCAGCGTGAAATTGCGAATGCAGCCGATCTGGTCCGGATGCGCGTTCTGTTCGATGCGGCTCTCCGCTACGAACGGCGTCCAGCTTGGCAAGCCATTGAAGCTTCGGACAAGTTTCCAGACTTCCACAGCTGGCGCATTGATCGTCGACGACACATAGATCTTCGGCATTGGGTGACCCTACGGCTTCACTGGTCGCGATCGTCATCGTCGGTTTCCTTGCCGCTCTTTGCTTTGCCTTTCTTGTCGCGGCTGAGGCTGGCTATGTCCTTGGCGTCTCGCAAAACGTCCGTCATGCGGCCGAGCGATCCGCCCTCGATGCCGATCTCCTTCATCAGATTGTCGATCATCGGCGCCTGCACCCTGTAACGCAGCGCTGAATCGATGACCTCGTCGGTGACGTTGCGGCTGCCGCCCTGGCCACCGTTGATGCCCTCGACATGCAGGATCTTGATGCCTTCGATCTTCTCCATCGGCTTGACGCTCTCGCGGATGATGCCTTCCATATGGTCCAGCAACTTGCCGCGCAGGCGCCCGGCGCGGGCTTCATCGGAAAGCAGATTCTCGGCCTCGTTGAGCTGCCTGTGACCTGCGGCATCGACCTCGTAGCGCTGGGCTGCGGCCAGCGCATGAATCTTCTGCGCTTCCGCCGAAGCGACAGCAGCGATCTTCTGCGCTTCCGCCAGGCTCTTGGCCGCCTTCATCTCGGCGTCGGCGGCCGAGGTGATGCGCAGGGCATCGCGCTCGGCTTCCCGGGCGGCGCCGATGAGATCGGTCAGCTTGCGGCGCTCGGCAATCTCGCGCTCACGGGCGGTGAAGGCCTGTTCCTCTGCCTGAATGGCCTTTGCACGAACGGCTTCCGATGCGGCGATCGCGGACGAACGCTCCTGTGTTTTCTTGGCGATGTCGATAGCCTTCTGGATCTCGGAGATCTCGATCTTCTGGTCGCGATCGACACCGAGCTGGCGCATGTCGCGATCCTTGATCAAGCGGGCCTCCTCAATGCCGCGCTCGGTGGTGATGCGGGCGCGTTCCACCTCTTCGCCGGCAGAAATCTCGGCTTCCTCGAACGCTTGGCGCTTTGCAATTTGCAGTGCTTCGAGGTGACGCTCGCGGGCAATCCTCACCTCGTCAATGGCGCGCTCCTGCGCGATGCGCGCGGTTTCCGTCGCCTGGTTTTCGACGATCTCCGCGCGGCGCTTTTCAGCCTCTGCCTTCGTGACCTCCAGCGCCTTCTCCGCCAACGCGATCTGGCGCTCAAGCTCCGCGATCTCGAGCACCTTCTTGCGCTCGATCTCCAGTCCGCTCTGCGCACCTTCGCGCTCGATGCGAGCCTTTTCCAGGGCCAATTCCAGGGCGATCTGTTCACGCTCTGTCAGTTCGCGCATTTTCATCTCGGTCTCGTCGAGGGACCGCCGGCGGGCGATTTCACGGCGCTGCGTGTCCTCTTCGCTCTTGATGCGCTCCTCGGTGATGTTTCGTTCCTGATTGAGGCGCGATTTCTCGACGGCTTCGCGCGATGACAGCTGCGCCTGTTCGGATTCCTGGTCGCGGAGCGCGCGCTCGATGGCCAACTCAGAACGCTGCGAGGCACGGCGGATTTCGACCTCCCGTTCCTGTTCAAGCCGCGCATATTCGGTGTCACGGTCGATCTCGAGCACCTTGCGCTGCGTATCGAGGTTCTGGTTGCGGATATCGACGAGGGTGCGCTGTTCAATCTCGTTGCGCATCCGGCGGCGAGTTTCGATGGATTCCGTCAGTTGCGTCAGACCCTCGGCATCGAAAGCGTTGGACGGATCGAAATACTCAAGGCTGGTCTGGTCGAGGTCGACGATAGCGACACTCTCAAGTTCGAGGCCGTTTGCGGCTAGCGATTCGGAGGCAAGCGTGCGCACCTTGGCCGCATAGTCGCCGCGCAACTCGTGCATTTCCTCCAGGCTCATCTGCGCAGCGATCGTGCGCATGGCGCCGGCGAATTTTCCCTCAAACAATTCGCGCAGGCTTTCCGGCTGCAATGTGCGCCGACCAAGTGTCTGCGCGGCAGTGGCGACCAATTCGCGACTTGCTCCGACGCGCACGAAGAATTCCGCGATCAGGTCGACCCGCATCCGGTTCTTGGTGATCAACGCATGAGCGTCTTCGCGACGCACCTCGATGCGCAGCACGTTCATGTTGACGGGCGTTATTTCGTGCAGGACAGGTATGACGAAAGCGCCGCCATTGACGACCACTTTCTCGCCCATGAAACCGGTTCGCACGAACGCAGTTTCCTTGGTGGAGCGGCGATACAGCCATCGCAGGATATAGACAGCAATCACAACGATGATCGCTGCGACGATCAACCACAAAAGGAACGTGCCAAAAGTCTGCGCGGCCATTTTTCTACCCTCCCAAACAGGATGCGATCGACCGAAGCCGACCGGCTTGATTTTCTTGAAGCTGTCGAACTGCAGATCGGGTCATGCGCGCCTCTGCAGTTTCGGTCCGATTGCATGGAATGCAGTGATCACCGCATCGATGAATGGCGCATCGTTGATGTTGGATCGGACCCGCTGAACCACACGCAGTGAGGTCTGGCGCACGGTTTTCTGGATCGCCTCGAACAGCGCATTGTCGGCTTCCGGATCGTGGAATGGCTGGCCGGGTGCGTCGAGCATCGAGACGCCGCCTTCGGGCAGGAGAAAGCGCACAGGCCCGTTCATGGAATTCAGCCGCGCGCCGATCCATTCGCCGAACTGCCTGTTTTCGTCCCTGGTGGTACGCATCAGGGTGACGTTGGGATTGTGGACGACGAACTTCCGGCTTTTGAATTTCTCCGGAACACCGTCCCGCGGACCGAAATTGACCATGTCCAGCGCGCCGGTGGATCCGACATAGGGCAAGCCCGTGCGTATCGCCGCACCGAAGCGATCATCGCTTGCCGGGAACACGCCGCCGACCACCATATCGGCTATTTCCGTCGTGGTCAGGTCGATGAAGGCCGACAGCATTCGGGAATCGGCGAGGTTCTCCATGGCCCGGCCACCAATGCCTGTCGCGTGGAAAACCAGGCAGTCATAATCCGCTTCCAACCGTTTGGTCACGGCTTGCACTGCGGGCGTGGTGACGCCAAACATGGTGATGCCGACAGCCGGACGTGCCAGCTTTCGTTTGGCCTCCCAGGCTTCGCCGGAAGGCAACTGTGCGACCATACCCGCCATAGCGTGCGCAGCGTTGCCCAGGACGGCCTCGGTGATCGAGTTGAGGCCCTGAACATCTGCGACCGAGTGGAACATCATGATATCGGCGCCACCGACATATTTGCCGACGTCGCCGGCTGCGACAGTGGACACCATCAGTTTGGGGATGCCTACCGGCAGGGCGCGCATACCGGCGGTGGCCATAGTCGTTCCACCTGAGCCGCCGGCTGAAATCACACCGCCGAGGCGTGGCTCGCGTTCGATCCAGCGGGCAAAGGCCTCGGCCATTGCCGCGACCGAGCTACCGCGGTCATTCGAAAACACCGCCGCCGATCCTCGCGCATGCATGCCTGCGACCTGCATAGCGGGAACGTCCGCGCTCGACGGTCTTCCCGAGGTGGAGAGGTCGACTGTGCGAACGGGGATCCCCAGCGATTTCAGACGATCGGCCACGAACCGCAGTTCCTTCGCCTTCGTGTCGAACGTTCCGGCGACAAGAACGGTGCGGCCGATCCGCTCGGCGAAGGGGATGGCGAAGACCTTTTTCAGTTCGTCTCGAGGATTGTGTTTTTCGACTGCCGCTTGGCGCATGGCTGCAACCGGCACGTTCCACCGGTTTGGCAGCTCAGTGACCGGACGAAAGACCCCATTCTGAACCACCGGCTCTGTGCGTGTGCCTGCCCGATCAATGCGGTAGACCTCCGCCAGTTGCTCTTGCGCTTCGGCAATCGCGGCTGGAGAAACAGCAGGTTCATCGGAGTGGCGGCCAACGCCGAGCAGGCGTTGCTGCAAGTCGCGATCGGCAGCAAGAGCCGAGGCTTCCATGACCCGGTTGATGCGCCCGTTGACCATGATCGCGACGCGGTCCGACACCGCCGTTGCAACACCGATATTCTGTTCGATGACGAGGATCGCCATCTCGCCTTCTTCCGCCAGGCTGACGAGCATGCGCTCGACCTGTTCGACAATGACCGGCGCCAGCCCCTCGGTCGGCTCATCCATGACCAGCAGTTTAGGGTCGCTCAGCAGCGCACGCGAAATGGCCAGCATCTGCTGCTCGCCACCCGACAGTTGAGAGCCGCCATTGCTCTTGCGTTCCGCCAGGCGCGGAAAGGTCTCGTAGACACGCTCGACCGTCCAGTTGGCGTCGCGTTTCGACGACATCCGCAAATGCTCATCCACGGACAGGCTTGGCCAGACTCGCCTGCCTTGCGGGACGTAGCCGACGCCGAGGCGGTGGATCTCGTGCGGTTCGAGCGATGATATCTCTCGACCGTTGACTCGAATGGAACCGGATTGTGCGCGCTTCAGGCCAGTGATGGTGTTGCACAGTGTCGTCTTGCCCATGCCATTGCGGCCGACGACCGACAACACGCCGGTTTCCAAAGTCAGCGAGACGCCCTGCAGCGCATGACTTTGGCCATAGTAGACCTGAAGGTCCTCGATCTTGAGAACTGCCTTGCCTGAGGAAGCGGCGCGCTCAGCCATGCTTGCCTCCAAGGTAGATTTCCTGGACCTCAGGATCGGCCTCGATCTCCTGGGGCGTGCCTTCCTTGAACAGTCGGCCATTGTGCATCATCGAGACATATTCGGAGACACGAAGCGCCACGTCGAGATCATGCTCGATGATGACATAGCCGATGTGCTTGGGAAGGCCGTTCAGGATCGCAACCAGATCACGGCGCTCTGTCGGCGACAGACCGGCTGCGGGTTCGTCGAACAGTATGAAACGCGGTGCGCCGGCGAGCGCCAGAGCGATCTCCAGCTGTCTTTGCTGACCATGGCTTAGCGTCGCCACCAACGCGTCGCGGTCGCCGTCCAGATGCACGGCGTGGAGGATCGACTCGGCCTGAACCCTGTTGACGTCATTCAACCGCGGCCGAAGCAATGAGAACCGGCGGCGCGACACTCCACGGCACGCCAGGAAGATCGAATCCAGAACCGACAGCCCCTTGAACAGCTGCGAAATCTGGTAGGTCCGCCGCAAGCCACGCCTGATGCGTTCATGTGGGGGCAGATCGGTTATGTCTTCGCCGAAGAAACGGATGCGCCCGGCGGTTGGCAAGAAGTCGCCGGTCACCGCGTTGAAAAGCGTCGTCTTGCCCGCGCCGTTGGAGCCGAGGACCGCGCGCCGTTCACCGGCCGCGATCTTCATATTGATGCCGGAGAGCGCCACCAGAGCACCGAAGTGACGCGCGACGCCGTCCAGTTCCAGTGCGTAAGCACCGGTTCCTTGCAGACGGGAAGCCATGTCATTCTCGGCCACTGGCGCGCGCTCCTGCGTTCGACCGATTATGGGCAGCTCGGATTGTCGCGGCTCACCGCGCCCAGCGCCGTGAAGTCCGCTTCAGCGATGCCGAGTGTCTGGTTTACCTGCGGAACCACTTTGATCAGCTTGTTCAACAGCGTCCCGTCTTCGTTTTCAGTCACCTCCGTCAGGAAGATGTCGGCAATCGCATTGCGGTTCTTGTCGAGCGAAACCTTGCCCGTCGGCGTCTCGAAAGACAGCGACGAAAGGGTTTCGCGGAGCTTCGCACCGCCATCCGACACATCGCCACCGACCTTGTCGAGGCCAAGCAGCGCGGCTTTCATGTTGATGTAGTAGGCATGGGCAAACAGCGACGGCGACGGGAATGCACCTGGCTGCTTTTTGTAAGCCTCGACAAACTTGGTCCAGGAAGGGGTGTCATTTGTATCGGCCGTCGGACCGGCCGAAGGCGTTCCAACGAGCACGTCCCGCAGCTTGCCCTTGGCCGTGAGCACCGTCTGATCGACCGTGATCGAGCCTCCGACTAGCGGGGCTGCACCGCCGGACTGTTGGTATTGAGTGAGGAAGTTGACGGCATCTGCACCGCCGAGTGCCACATAGATTGCGTCGACATTGTCGGGGATGGCAGCGATGACCGATGAGAAATCCTTGTTGCCGATCGGCACCCAGGACTTCGATGGCACGTGCCCGCCTGCCTTGCAGAACTCGGCCATGAAGCCGAACACCTGCGTGTAGGGGAAGGAGTAGTCCTCCGCCACGGTCGCAACGTTCTTGTAGCCTTTGTCCTTGTAGGCGTAGGTGCCGAGGCCTGCCATCCATTGCGCGCCATCGGTTCCAAAACGGAAGAAGTTCGGCGCGGGATCCCGGAAAGTCGTGTCCTGGGCAGCAGAGGCGCCATTCAGGAACGTGACCGTCGGTTGGGTCTTGGCGTAGTCCTTGACGGCCAGACCTTCGTCGCCGGAAAGCGGACCGATCAGGACCTTGACGCCATCCTGTTCGACCAGCTTGCGGGCTGCGCGCACCGCACTGTCGGGCGACGCATCGGACGATCCCTTGACGATCTCGATTTTTTTGCCGGCCACGGTGCCGGCGACCTCTTCCACGGCAGTCATTGCGCCGCGCTCGCTATCTTCGCCAAGCACCGTGAAGGGCCCTTCGAAGGTCGCAAGCAGACCAATCTTGATGGTGTCGTCAGCAGCGAGAGCCAAGGACGGAGCGGTCAGTCCGCTCGCCAATGCCAAAGCCAGTAATGTGCGTCTGTGCATCTTCATTATTTCCTCCCTTGATTGACAGAGTTATGCAGTTCATTCCGCCCGGCCGTCACAGGCCGGGGCGCAAGGACTCCTGAGAAAAGTTGGGCTTGAACTTTGCCCACAACCCAAGAATTCCGTCTGGTGAAATGAAAACGATCACCAGGAAGACCAGGCCGATCAGCGTGTTGAAACGCTCGGCCCCGACGAGATCGATCGCGAACGTCTGCATCAGGACGACGACGAGGGCGCCAAGGAACGGCCCGATCGGATGCCGCAGGCCGCCAATGACAGCGATGATCAGAACATCGATTGCAGCGTCCACACCTATGGTGCCGGGCGAGACGCGGCCGTTGAACCAGACCAGGAGCACACCGGCCAAGCCACCTATGATGCCGGCTAGGAACCAGGCGAACACCTTGTGCGCGGTGACGTTGAAGCCCAGAGCGCGCATCCGGCGCGGATTGTCACGGATCGCCTGCAGGGTCAGCCCGAACGTTGACCTGGAGCCGTAGAGGATCGCGGCATAGGCGAGCACCGAGAACCCAAGGCACAGGTAATAGAACGCCTTCGGATCGCGCCAGTTCACGCCCCAGAAAGCTGGGGCGCGTATGCCGGCATAGCCCGAATGACCATTGAAGATCGCGTAGTTCTGCTGCGCGAAGTAGAAGGTGGCGGTGGCAATCGCCAGCGTGATCATGATAGTGTAGATGCCTTCGGTGCGGACCGATATCCATCCGATCAGGGACGAGGCGATCGCCGCGATCAGGATCGCAACCGGGGCTGCAATCCACCACGGCCAGCCAAAGCCAAGAAGATGGCTGTTGTTGTCGCCGAAGATCGCGATGCAATAGGCAGCGATGCCGGCAACGGTGATCTGAGCCAGGCTGACCATGCCGCCGTAGCCGGCGAGCATCATCAACGACAGCCCAAGCATGCCAAAGATCAAGGAGTAGCCGCCGATCTGCGTCAGGAAGAAATCCGACGCCACCAACGGATACAGAACCAGCGCGATGCCGAGGAGAATGTGGCCCGCGCCAATTTTGTCCAGCCAGTTTGGCTGGGTTGCGACGGGCGTGGATTGGAGGCTTATGGTCATCGTGATTTGCCCATGATGCCTTGCGGCCGGATCGCAAGTGTCACGACCATGATGATGAAGGTCAGCACGACGCCATAGGTCGGGAAGTAGACGAGGCCGAGTTGCTCGGCCAGACCAATGAGAAGCGCGCCTATGGCTGCGCCTGATATCGAGCCCATCCCGCCAACGATGACAACCACGAGCGAGGCCAGCAGGTAACGAATGTCTTCGCCCGGCGCGACGGACAGCGCCGATCCGCCAACGACGCCGGCAAAGCCGGCAAGTCCGGCGCCGACCGCAAAGACGATGGCAAAGACCGCATGCACGTTGACGCCGGACGCCGAGAGCATCGCGCGGTCGTCGACGCCGGCGCGGATCATCATGCCGATGCGGGTCTTGTTCAGCATCAGCCACAGGCCGATGCCAATGACGATGGCGGCGGCCAGCACGGCGATCCGATAGAATGGGTAAGTAAGAAAGACCGATGCGCCGTTGGATCGGACTGCCGTTATGACCGGCAAGGTCACTGCACCGTCCAGCCATTCCGGCACAGCGATCTGGTAAGTGCCGCCGGCCCAGACGGCAAGCATCAGGTCGGCAGCGACAATGGAGATGCCGATGCTGACCAGGGTTTGTCTGAGATCGTCACCCTCCAGGCGACGGAAGACGACGACCTGCATGACGACACCGATCACCGCCAGCACGATGAAGCCGGCGGCGACCCCCAGCAACCAGTAGCCGGTGCGGTCCGCCACTTCGTAACCGATGTAGGCGCCGAGCAGATAGAGCGAGCCATGCGCCAGGTTGACGTTGCGCATGAGGCCGAAGATCAAAGTGAAACCGCTGGCAACCAGAAAGTAGAGGCCTGCCAGGGTGATGCCGTTGAGCACGGCGCTGACGAAGGCTTTCTTCGATATCAGGATCGCGTTGAGCCAATCCGGCCAGACGGCGAAAACCAGCCATGCGACGAGCGCGGCGACCAGGAGCCAGAAAAGGCCCCACGCCTGCCGGCGCGACACGCCGCCGCCCGAAATCCCGGACGAAGATGGCCGGTCCAGGATGCTCATGCCGTCAGTCGCCGGCGCTGTTCGTTGATGCGCGGTGCCTTGTGGAATTTACCGTCCTTCATGATGGCAAGGATGCGGTTCTTGTCCTGGAGAATTCGGACGTCTGATATCGGATCGCCGTCGATCAGCAGGAGGTCGGCGAGATAGCCTTCCTTGATCATGCCGAGCTCGTCGCCCATACACATAATCTGGCCGCCATATTTGGTTCCGGCCTGGATCGCCTCCATCGGCGAGAAGCCAAGCATCTCGACAAATGTCTGAATATCCTGGGCGTTGGTGCCTTGGGGTGTCCACGCAAAACCATAGTCGCCGCCGATGCAGACGCGGATGCCGCGCCGGTGCATCTTCTTCATGGTGTCGATGCACATTTCGAGCTCGCGCTCATATTCGAGCGAAAGTGGCGAGCCCGGCTTGATGCCCCATTGCTCGGCATGGCGAGCAGTGTTTATGAGCCAGGCAATGCCGGGCGCAACGAAGTGCTTGTCCTTGGCTGCTTCAAGCATGTCGAGTGCCTCTTCGTCGGCGAAAGAGGCATGGTAGATGTTCTGGATGCCGTGCCTGATGCACTGCTTGACCGATCCGGATGAGCGCGCGTGTGCCGACAACACCTTGTTGCGGCAGCGTGCCTCCGAGGCTGCCATGGCGACCTCCTCTTCGGACATCGGTGTCTCTTCGGCGCCCATGCCGGTGATGCTTTCACCGGACAGGTTGAGCTTGATCGAGTCGACGCCGTATTTGATCAGCTGGCGCACGGTGCGCCGGATTTCTTCCGGCCCCGAGACGACGATGCCGAGGTTGAGACCTTCATGCGGGATATGGGATGGCGACGAATCTCCGAGGCCTCCCACCGTGGTGATCTCGGGTCCAGCTGCAAGGTAGCGCGGGCCAGGAAACCGTCCCTGATTGATGAACTTCTTGCACACGACATCCAGCCTGGGCTTGGCTGCCGCAGCACCTCGGCCGGCTGTAAAGCCCGCGTCCAGCACGAGCTTGGCCATTTCCATGGTGACCAGCATATGCTCTTCGATTTCCATCATCTGGATCGGGTCGATGCCGGGCGCATTGTTCCAGGACAGGTGCAAATGGGCATCGATCATGCCGGGCATCAGCGTCGCGCCCATGCCGTCGATGACCGTCGCACCGCCACCATATGACGGTGACGATGATGAGCCAAAACGTGACGAACCCTTGGTGATCTGCTTGATGCGGTTGCCCTGCACCAGCACTTCCCCGGTGTAGGGATACTCACCCGTCGCGTCGAGCACGCGCACATTGGTGAAGAGCGTGCCGCCCGAACTGTTTCCGTTCCAGCTGTCTTCTGCCATCTTATCCTCCCACAACTTTCGAACGCGCAGTTTTACGCGCTGTTCAGGTCCTCACCTATCAACGCGTCGCAAAAAATCGGCGAGCTTCTGGCTGCTTTCGCGGGGGCACTCAATGGTAGCCCAGTGTCCGCACCGATCGAGCGACGAGATTACGGCTCCCTTGATCCCATCGGCAAGCGCCTGACCGACGCTCATCGGATTGACCGTGTCGGCGTCGCCGGTAACCAACAGGGTAGGGGCCGCAATGCGCCTGGGGTCGACCGCCACCGCCTTCGCCAGTGCCTCGCAAGTGCGCGCATAGGACTCCGGATCCTGACGTGTTATCGACTCGCGCACGAAGGCGATTGCCGCAAGCGACGTCTCCCTTGTATGCGCCGACAGCGCATTGGCGACGATCTGATCGGCAATGTCGGCAATGCCGCCGGACCTGGCCAGTTGGGCTCGCTTGGCGAGGCCCAGCCGTGTCGCTTCGGCAGGTTCGGCCAAGGCGCCGAACAATGCCAGCGAAGCGACCAGCGCAGGATGTTTGGCAGCGATCTGCTGACAGACGATGGTGCCCATCGAATGGCCGATGAAATGTGCCCGCGTCACGCCCATGCCGTCCATAGCACGGACAACGGCCTCGCTCATAATTTCCATCGTCAGAGGCTCGAACGGCCTTGGCGAGCGCCCCGAGCCAGGCAAATCGAGCCGGACCACACGATATCCAGAAAGTGCGGCCATCTGAGGCTGGAACATATTTGACGTTCCGCCGAGGCCATGGATCATCACCACCGGCATCCCTTCGCCGGTGACCTCGGCAACGATCGGTCCGATCGTCACGGTCGTCATTGCGCACGCTCCGCGAAGCGGTTCTCCAGAGACCCAATGCCGTCGATCTCGACGCGCACAACGTCGCCGGCCTTCAGGTATCTCGGCGGGTCAAACCCGATACCGACTCCCGCTGGTGTGCCCGTCGCAATGATATCGCCCGGGTTCAGTGTGATGCCTTGCGAGAGCGTCGAGATGATCGTCGGGATATCGAAAATGAGCAGCGAAATCTTCGAGTTCTGGCGCAGGTCGTCATTGACGAAACAGCGGACCGAAGCACTATCGAGGTCGAGTTCATCCTTGGTTATGGCCCAAGGCCCCATGGGGCAAAAAGTGTCCTGGGACTTGCCTATCAGCCACTGACTGTATTTGCCCTGCAAATCGCGGGCGGTGACGTCGTTGACGATCGTGTAGCCCCAAACGTGATCGTAAGCGTGTTCCTTTGAAATTCCACGCCCACCCTTGCCGATGATGACGGCAAGCTCTGCCTCATAGTCGATGGAAGTCGATACAGAGGAGTCGATCAACACATTGGTGTTGGTCGGTATCACCGACTCTGGAACCTTGGTGAAGATAATCGGGTGCTTGGGGATGGTCCCTGCGGCCGCGCTTGAATCAAATCCGCTGCGGGAAAATTCGTGCGCGTGCTCGTGATAATTCTTGCCGACGCAGAAAATGTTGCGAGCCGGCAGCGGGATTGGCGCTTCGATCTCGACCTGTGCAAGCGGGATCGGCGAAAGCGTGCGCGGCATCCCGGCACCGTTGCGGCGGATCAGCGCCAGAAGACCGGTCTGTGCCTGTTCGACAGGTAGATCGAAAGGCGAAACGGTCTGCTTCTCGAGATCGACGATGCCGACGCGACGCTCTCCGGCGATCGCGAATGTCGCAATTTTCATGCCTCTCTCCCTGAACCTTTTATGAGCCAATATGTGGCCTTTGAAGACACGATAGCCACGATTGGTTGGGCTTGGCAATGGGCTGAGTGCAAGAATCTTTGCATATCTGATGAAAACGCCTATCTAAGGGCTCGAACTACTAGACCGGACACCCAATGACTGATAGTATTGGTCCACGATTGGATCAGATAGAAGTTTTGATATGCCGAAGCTCGTTGCGAACGATATTGCCTTGATGCTCAAGAAGCGGATTTCATCCGGCGAATGGCTTGAGGACGGGCGGATGCCTCCTGAGCGTGATCTGGCGGTCGAGTTTGGGGTGGCGCGCAACACAGTGCGGCGCGCCGTCGGTTTCCTGGAAGGTGATGGAACGGTTGTTCGCCACGTCGGTCGTGGGACATTTCTAACCGCGACAAATCCCTTGTCGATTGCATCGACGGTGGCGCGGATGGAGGGCACCAGCCCGGCTGATATGATGGAAATCAGGCAATTGCTGGAACCAACTGCCGCGGCTTTTGCCGCAACCAATGCAAGTGCGGCAGACCTCAACGCTGTTCGCGAAGCTCACAAGACCGCTTGCGAGTCGCAAGACATGCCCACCTTCGAGCATTGGGACGCGGAATTCCATCACCGTTTGTTCGCATGCTGCCGCAATGATTTTTTGAAGGAAATCCACAATCTCATGCGTGCGATCCGAAACCAGTCGCCCTGGTTCGAGATGAAAAAGCGGTCATTCTCCGAAGAGCGCCGCCAAGTGTATTGCGAGGAACATCAGGCGCTTCTAGATGCATTGCTCCGTCGCGATCCCGATGGCGCCAAGACAGCGATGCTGGTTCATCTCAGGACCGTCGAGAAGAACCTTCTGGGACGTTGAAGTCGGCCAAAGTCAGCGTGCCTGGCCATTCGATTGTCTCCTCGACCCCTCAGTCTGTGTTACGGGCCGGTTCGACAAGGCGAGCAGCGGCAGCCCTCGGGATAAGCCAGCCGGCTG
>NZ_RZTC01000055.1:0-14915 GCF_004023165.1 Mesorhizobium sp. M7A.F.Ca.MR.176.00.0.0
CCGCCCGACAAGCCCTATTGCCCGCTCGCGCGCGACATCACGTTCTCGGGTCAACATGTCGCTGCCGTGGTCGCCGAGACCTTCGAACAGGCGGTCGCGGCGGCGGCCCTGGTCAAGGTCAGCTATGACGAGACGCCTTCCATCGTCGACCTCAGCGACGGCAAGGCTGGCGACGGCATCCCGATCGACGCCATGACCAAGGAATGGGGCGATGCGCAAGGTGCGTTCGCCTCGGCACCGGTCCGCATCTGCGCCGCCTATAACACGCCGCGCGAGTACCAGGCGCCGATGGAGCCGCATGGCCTGATCGCCCGCTGGGAGGGCGACCGGCTCACCGTATGGGAGCCGAGCCAGTGGCTGGACGGGATGGCCCGCACCTATGCCGAATGGTTCGGCGTGCCGTTCGAGAATGTGCGGCTGGTCTCGCCCTATATTGGCGGCGGCTTCGGCTCCAAGGCGCTGGCGCTCAGCCATGGCGCGGTGGCCGCATGTTCGGCCAGAATGCTTGGCCGGCCGGTGCGGCTGGTGATGACGCGGCCCCAGACTTTTACGGGCTATGGTGGCCGCGCGGCGACACGCCAGACCGTGACGATCGGCGCCGACACGCAAGGAAAGATCCAGTCGATCGTGCATCGCGGCGTCAATGAGACCTCCATCGACGGCATGTGGGTCGAGCCGCTGGGATCGGTCACCTCGATCATGTATGCGACGCCGAATTTCTCCTCGAAGCAGAACGTCGTGCGGGTCAATTCGGTGGTGCCGGGCGCCATGCGCGCGCCGGGCGAAAACCCCTCGGCCTTCGGCATCGAAAGCGCCATCGACGAGCTCGCTTACGAGGTCGGCATCGACCCGCTGGAAATCCGGCTCCGGAACTATGCCGAGCAGGATCCGCATGCCAAAAAGGCTTGGTCTACCCGGCAGTTACGCGAGGCTTTTGCCGCAGGTGCGGAGCGCTTCGGCTGGGCCAGGCGCTCGCCCGAACCGCGCTCGATGCGCGACGGCACCCAGTTGATCGGCTGGGGCGTCGCGGCTGGCACCTATCCGGTTCGGCGCGCCTATGGCGAGGCGATCGTGCGTATCCTGGCCGACGGCTCGGTCGAGGTCGAAAGCTCGTCGATCGACATGGGTCAAGGAACCTACACAATCCTGGCGCAGACCGCCGCTGAAACGGTCGGCGTGCGAGCTGACGACGTGGTGGTGAAACTCGGCGACTCCCGCTTTCCGCGCGCCGGCGTCACCGGCGGCTCGCGCCTGGCCGGCGTCATGACCGGCGCGGTATACAAGGCCGCGAGCTCAGCGCTCGACCAGTTGGTGGGCCTTGCCATCAGCGATCCGCGGTCGCCTTTCCACGCGCTGCAGGCCAACACGCTGGTCGTCGCCAATGGCCGCATCGCTTCGCCGCGCGGCGACGGCCCCGATGTCTCGATCGCCGAACTGCTCAAAAGCGTCGGCCGCGACCACATCGAAGCCACCGGCGACACCATGCCGGAAAACTCGACGCCAGAGGAGCGCTACAAGAACTACACCACCATCGCCATGGCGCTGCCGCACACCGAGGGCGACTATTCCCGCCACTCCTGGTGCGCGCATTTCATCGAGGTGCGCGTCGACGAGGACTTCGGCACGGTGCGTGTATCGCGTGTGGTGTCGGCGCTGGATTCGGGGCGGCTCTACAACCCGAAACTTGCCGAAAGCCAATGGAAGGGCGGCATCATCATGGGCATCGGCCAGGCGCTATTGGAAGAAGGCATCGTCGACCGCCGCCACGGCCGCATCGTCAATGACAACCTCGCCGATTACCTCGTGCCGACCAACGCCGACATCCCGGACTTCGAAGTGATCTCGGTCGGCATCCCCGACCTGCATTCCTCGGTGCTCGGCGGCAAGGGCGTTGGTGAGCTGGCCATTGTCGGCGTGGCGCCGGCGATTGCCAACGCGGTGTTCCATGCGACGGGAAAGAGGGTGCGGGATTTGCCGATCACGCTGGAGAAGCTGATCTGAAGAGCGGCTGATCTCCCACTCGAGGGGAGATGTCGCCAAAGGCAACAGAGGGGGTCGTCGCGTATAGAGCGCCGACCCCCGTCTGCGGCAGCAGGCCGAGCCCCGCCGGCCCCCTGGCCTGCCGGCCATCTCCCGAGGGAGACCTGTAGCACCAGCAATCAGAACTTGTAGCTTAGCCCGACCCGGATATCCTGCGTCTGGAGGTCGACATGGGTTTCCGTAGGCAGACCGGCTGCCACCGAGAGATCCTGGCTGCCGAAGTCGGAGTAACGATATTCGGCTCGAGCGATCCACTTGTCGGTGAAGGCGTGCTCGATGCCGGCGCCAACGGTCCAGCCGACATGGCTGTCGCTGTGGAGCGTTACTTCGGCGGCAGGGCCACCGGCGCTGACCGCAATTAGTTCATACTTGGCCGCGGCGACACCGGCAGTGATGTAGGGCAAGGTCCGATCGAAAGCATAGCCGGCGCGCAGCCGCGCCGACCCCGACCATTTGAGTTCGCTCTTGAGCAACGTGGTGACACCGCCGCCGCCGGCGTCGAGGGCCGTCAGCCCATCTATATTGCTGTACATGATGTCGGCCTCGGCGCCGATCACGAAGCTGTTCTCCATCTGGTAATTGGCGCCGATATGGACACCGCCGATAAATCCGTTCGGATCGGTGGAGACATTGAGATCGGTGGCCCCGCCCAGTCCGCCGCCGGCGATGAACAGATTGGATTTTCCGGCCGCGTAGCCGATGTCGACGCCGGCATAGAGTCCGGACCAGTCGTAGCCGGATGCAACAGGCGAAACCTCATTGATATCAGCCGCACACGCCACACCGAGCGGCGCGAGAATGAAGGCCGTTGCGAGAAGAAGAGTTTTCATTGTTGTCTGCTGCCCCATGTTGCTTCCCCACCGCACAAATGAGCTGCGGAGATCCAGCTGTTGTCGAGAAATCCGGTGTTGCATTGTCCGCCCGCCGCGTCTTGGGCTGGGCCGCACCCGAATTGTCGGGGAAAGCATAGCAGCGCTTTCCCGGCTGGTGTGGCCATTCGGCCTCAGTCGATTGGCGTGTCGTGTATCCGGCGGGGTTAGCGGCGACGAAACTACCTGGCACTGCCCGGTGTCGAGCCGAATCGGCGGCGGAAGCAGCGGTTGAAATAGGAGACGTCGGAGAAGCCGCTGAGCAGCGCGATCTCGCTGATCCGCATGCGGTCATTGTGCCTGTCGCGGAGCATGCGATGCGCCCTTTGCAAGCGCAGTTCGAGAATGCGCTCGGCAAAGCTCACCCCGGTTTCCTGCAGCAGGTCATGGACATAGCGAACGGAGAGCCGCAATTGCCCGGCAACGCCCTGCGCCGAAATGGCGGGATCGGCGAAATTATCCCGCATCTTCTGCAGTATGGCCTGCAGCCTTGCCGCGCGCAGGCCGCGCAGGCCCGCCAGTTCGGCCGCTTCGCCCTTGGCGCCGGTCGCAAGGCCGATCAGGTCGACGATCGTTTCGGTGGCGTGGCCGATGAGGTCGGGCGAGACCAGCGCCGGGCCTGCTTCCAGGAAGCTGCAATAGCGCTTGAGCATGCCGAGCGCCTCATTGTCGGCTCCAACGGTCAACGCCAGCCGATCCTCGATATGAGCGAAGGCATTTTCCAGCACGGCACGAGGGAGCACCACATTGGCCCAGACATTGCTGTCGCCGCCGGTCATCTGCAACGCTTCCGAAGCCGAGACCAGTGCGGCCTCGCCTTTGCCGACGTGATAATCGCGGCCAATCTGCGTGCCGCTGAGCACCGTATCGCCATTGTTCACCAGCAGCAGATAGCCGTCGCGACCATCGGCGGCGATATTGCCCGCCTTGCGGCTGGCATGACGGATCGTCCCGGCCATCTGCCCAAGCACCAGCGAGCCGACAGCGGTGGCTTCGATCGCGGCTTCGAACGACAGTCTCTCCGAAATCGTGTATTCGACCGACCATATCTCGGCGACATGGATGTCCTGCCAGAGCGCGAAGCGTGCGCGATGATCCAGATGCGGCGGCAGATCCGCCGATGAGAAGACGTTCTTTTGCAAGGGGCAACCGGCCTTTTCTACAATCGCGTCTTCATTTCGACACGCACCGTATGGGACCAGATCACGGTCTGTCCAGAGCCGGAAATACTTGTGCGCCAGGTGACAATTCCAGTGCCGTCCTGGACAAGGATTGGCTTAATTTCGTGGATTGGGCTGGTTGAATTTCGGATTACTCGAAAATGCCCAGTGCCGACGAATCGCGCCACCCTACTCCGGCGACGGCACCGGCGGCCGCGATGTCAGCGCCGTGCCGAAGGCGGCGACAACGACGGCTGCGATCCCGGCCAACTGTGTTGCGGTCAGGCTTTCATGCAGGAACAGGAAGCCGGCCAGCGCACCCAGCCCCGGCTCCAGGCAGGTCAGCGTGCCGTAGATGCGCGCCGGCATGCGGGTCAGCGCCACCATCTCCAGGAAGAACGGCAACGCGCTGGAAAACAGCCCGACCAGCAGCGCGCTGACCAGGATCGACGGCGACAGCAGCGCGGATCCCGCCTGCGCGATACCGAAGGGCAGCACGAGCACAGCGGCGATGGCCATGCCGTAGGCAGTGGTGCGGGTGCCAAGCTCCGCGCCGGCCTTCTGGGCAAGCACGATATAAAGCGCCCAGAAGCCACCGGCAGCCAGCGCCAGCATCACCCCTATCGGATCAAGCGGCGCGAGGGAATGAACGAAGGGCGACAACAGCAGGATGCCGGCCACTGCCAGCGCGATCCAGGCAAAGTCGCTGGCGCGCCGCGAGCTCAAGGTCGCCACCAGAAGCGGGCCGGTAAACTCCAGCGCCACCGCGATGCCGAGCGGAATCCTGGCGAGCGCTGCGTAGAACAGGAGGTTGAGCGCGCAAAGCGTCACCCCATAGGCGACCAGCCACGGCAGAGTGGCACGCGAGGGCCGCATCTGCCAGGGCCGCAGCACCGCGATCAGCATCAGCGCACCGATGACCAGCCGCAGCGTCGTCGTCCCTTGCGCGCCGATCTGCGGGAACAGGCCCTTGGCGAAGGTGGCGCCGATCTGGATCGACACCATGGCGCCCATCAGTGCCGCGACCGGCAAGGGCGCCGCTTCGCGACTGGCAATCGGCGTCGATGTCACGTGATCCCATCCTCCATGCCGCCGGGTCCAAACCCGACCGGCGGCATGGAGATAGGGCGAACCGGCCAACCTGTCGTGAGGCAGCGGCGGACTGGCTGCTGGGGCACGGACTGTTGGCACGCCATGAGCCTCCCAGCCCGCGAAGCGTTCATTGCCGCAGTGCACAAGGAATAGCTGGAGATGATCCTGTAGATGCGAGAGCGCGACGACAACGATACGCTTCAGGCGGTGGCAGCCGAGCGCTTGAACACGATGATCACCTGAGTGCCCTCGCCGGCGCTCGACTTCACGTCGAACTGCGCCTTGGCATTCTCGGTCAGCGAGCGGGCGATCAGCGCGCCGAGCTTGCCGCTCTTGGGCCAGGTCTCGCCGTCCGGCAGGCCGATGCCGTCATCGGCGATCACGATGCGGCAGCCATCACCGTCGACGATGCTGTGCAGCGTGATCGTCCCGCCGTCTCGCCCTTGGAAGGCATGCTTGAGCGCATTGGTCAAAAGTTCGTTCACCACCAGCCCGGTCGGCATGGCGACATTGATCGACACCGGATAGGTGTCGACCTTCATGTCGAGGCGGATGCCCTCGACCGCATGCGAGTTCATCACCGCCGACGCGATCTGGCTGAGATAGACACCAAGATCGACCTCATCCTTTTCATCGTCCCCCGACAGCGTCTGGTAGAGGATTGCCAGCGCATCGACGCGACCTGCCAGCCTCTCGAAACGCTTCTGATCCGGTTCGGCCGCGTTGCGCGTCTCCATCCGGATCAGTGCGGTGATCATCTGCAGATTGTTCTTCACCCGGTGCTGCAATTCGCGCAGCAGCGTGTCCTTCTCGCGGATGCGCTCATCGATCGATCGCGCATCTTCGGTTTCGCCATGGGCCGAGACGTCGACCAGCGCCACCAGCCGGAAGCAGGCCTTGCCATTGTCGTCCTCGATGACGTTGGAATAGACGTCGACGATCACAGATTGGCCTTCTGTCCGCTCCAGCCGGAACGTGCCGATGAAATCGGTGTCCTCGACCACGGCCTCGAACAGCGGCCGGTCCTTCTGCTTGTGCAGGCCGGTGCCGGAAAGCGCCGCCCAGTGTTGCCGGGCGAGCGTCGCCGCCTTGAGGCCGGACAGTTTCTCGAATTCCGGATTGGCATAGACGACACGCTCCTTCGAAACCAGGTCCGAGACGGCAATGGCGATCGGTACCTGGTCGAGGAACTTCTTGAACTGTTCGCTTTCCAGCGCGCTGGCAAGGTCCGGCGTTTCGAGCAACTGCCCGACCGCTTCGGCCTTCTGTGTATCGGATGTCATCTGCGGCGCCTGTGCTGTGTGGTCACCATCAATAACAGCGATGCGATCACCCCGCCATCGCCAAAGCTCAAGGCGGCACTTCACGCGCCGTCACGAGCGGTGTGTTCGCACAATCTCGAAATCTGCGTAGCCGCCTCGGAATACTTGACCGAGCCCTGGGAACCGCTCACGAGGCCGGCTTCGACGCCAGCCTTGGCGCGGTCTTGACGTCGACGATCTCAGGCTTGGCACTGTCCACCGTGCCATCCCAGCCGCCACCGAGCGCCTTGTTGAGGGCGATGTAGTTGGTCGCCAGCAGGACGCGGCTTTGCAGCAGCGAGTCCTCGGCCGAGTAGAGCGAGCGCTGGGCGTCGAGCACATCGAGCAGGCTTGTCTCGCCGGCCTTGTAGAGCGTGCCTTCGAGCCGCGCCGCATCGCCATAGGATTTCGCCGAAGAGGCGAGCTTGGCGATCCGGATGCGCTCCTGCGACAACAGCACCAGCGCGTTCTCGACATCCTCGAGCGCCGTCAGCACCGAAGACCGGTATGCGATGAAATATTGATCGCGCTGCGCCTTGGCGACCTCGACGGCCGCCTGCAATTGACCGGCATTGAACAAGGGCACGCTGAGCGTCGGCCCGAACGACCAGCCGATCGACGAGTTCTTGCCGAGATCGCCAAGCTTCAGCGCCGCCGTGCTGATGTCTCCCGTCAGGCTGACCGAGGGATAGCGGGCGGCCTCTGCCTGGCCGATCTTGGCGGTGTATTGCGCATATTGGCGCTCCGCCATGCGCAAATCGGGCCGCGAAAGCAAGAGGTCGGCGGGAATTCCGGTGGGCATCGGCAGGCGTGGTGCAGGGATCGGGGCGACCCGCTTCAGCCGCTCGCTGAGCGAGGCAGGCGGCCGGCCGGCCAGCACGGCGAGACGATGCACGGCCTGGGCATAGCTTGCCTCCAGCGTCGGCACCGCGGCTTCGGTGCTCGCGGCCTGCCCCATCGCCTTGGCGACATCGGCGGCGGTCGCCGTGCCCGCCTGCGCCATGGTGCGGGTAAGTTCGGCGGTCTGCCTTTGCGACGCGGCCGAGCGCCGGGCGAGTGCGATGCGGGCCTTGTAGCCGCGCGCCTGGGTATAATAGGAAGCGACATCGCCGACCAGGGTGAGAAGCGTCGAGTGCAGTTCCTCCTGCGAGGCGTCCAGCCCGTAGCGCGCGGCCTCGACGCCCCTGCGGTTGGCGCCGAACAGGTCGAGCTCCCAGCTTGCATCGAAGCCGGCCTGGTACTCGCTGTAGGTGGCGTCAGAGCCTGTTGTGGTCTCGGCCGATTTGTTGCGGGTGGCCGAGCCGGAGCCGTCGACCGACGGCAGCAACGTGCCGGCACTCTGGCGGTAGCTGGCGCGCGCCTCGCGGATTTTTGCCTTGGCGGTGGCGACATCGAGATTGCCGGCAACCGCTTCCTCGACAAGCGTGTTCAGCTCGGGATCGCGCAGCCGCTGCCACCATCTCGACAGTTGCGCCGGCTGGGCAGGCTTTGTCGGCTTCTGGCCGCTCCAGCTTGCAGGCATCGCCAATATGGGCGTCTGATAATCCGGACCGACGACGCATCCAGCGAGCAGGACAGCGGTAATCATAGGCGCAAGAAGCCGCCTCGCGGCCACCGAGCCACGTTCCAAACCTGTCATGTGAAATTTTCCTATTGCTGGTTGGCCGTCACCGGCGTCTCGCCCGTATCTGGTTTGGCCGCCCTGCCCTTGAAGATGCGCCGCACGGTGACGAACAGCAGCGGCACCAGGAAGACACCGATCACCGTCGCTGCGATCATCCCGCCCATCACGCCGATGCCGACCGAGTTCTGCGCGCCCGAGCCAGCACCGCTGGCAATCGCCAGCGGCAACACGCCGAGGATGAAGGCCAGCGACGTCATCAGGATCGGCCGCAGCCGCTGTCGTGCTGCCTCAAGTGTCGCCTCGACGAGCCCCATCCCGGCGGCCTGCCGCTCAATGGCGAACTCGACGATGAGGATGGCATTCTTGGCCGCGAGACCGATCGTGGTCAGCAGGCCGACCTTGAAATAGACGTCGTTGGACTGGCCGAACAGGCTTGCCGCCAGCAGCGCGCCGAAGATGCCGATCGGCACCGACAGCATGACCGCGAACGGGATCGACCAGCTCTCGTAGAGTGCGGCCAGGCACAGGAACACGACCAGCGCCGAAATCGTGTAGAGCGACAGCGCCTGGTTGCCCGAAAGCCGTTCCTGGTGCGACAGGCCGGTCCATTCGTGCGAATAGCCGGGCGGCAATTGCGCCACCAGCCGGTCGATCTCGTCCATGGCCGCACCCGAACTCACGCCTGGAGCCGCGGCACCCTGGATCTCGACTGCCGCCGACCCATTATAGCGTTCAAGCCGGGGCGAGCCGAACGTCCAGTGACTGGAGGCGAAGGCCGAGAACGGAACCATGGCGCCACTGGCATTGCGGACCTGCCATTTGTCGAGGTCTTCCGGCTGCATGCGGAAGTTCGCGTCCGACTGCATGTAGACCGGCTTCACCCGCCCGCGGTCGATGAAATCGTTGACGTAGTCGCTGCCCCAGGCGGAGGACAGCGTGTTGTTGATGTCGGCCAGGCTGACGCCCAGCGCGCTGGCTTTTTCCTGATCGATGTCGACCGAGAATTGCGGCTGGTCTTCCTGCCCGTTGGGCCTTGTGTTGGCGAGCAGCTTGTTCTGCCCGGCCAGGTTCAGAAGCTGGTTGCGCGTTTGGATCAGCGCGTCATGGCCCGCACCGTTGACGTCCTGCAGGTAGAAATCGAAGCCGTTGGTGTTGCCGAAGCCCTGGATGGCGGGAGGCGCAAGCGCGAAGACCTGCGCATCCCTGATCTTCGAAAACGCGCCCATCGCCCGGCCGGCGATTGCCTGCGCGGCAGAAGCCGGCGATTTCCGCAGGTCGAAGTCCTTCAGCCGCACGAAAGCAATGCCGACATTCTGCCCTGCGCCGCCGAAGCCGAAGCCGGAAGCGGTGAACACCCCGTCGACGACGTCCTTCTCCTGATTGAGATAATGGTCGGTCACCTCTGCCAGCACCCGCTCCGTGCGATCCTGCGTCGCGCCGACCGGCAGCGACACGCTGGTGATCAGGATGCCTTGGTCTTCTTCCGGCAGGAACGAACTTGGCAGCCGGGCAAACATCCAGCCCACGGCAACGACGATGGCCAGGAAGACGGCGAGGAAGCGCCAGGACCGATTGATAATGCCGTGCGAGCCGTCGCGATAGGCAAGCGTGCCGCGATCGAAGACCCGGTTGAACCAGCCGAACGGGCCCGTTTGCGTCGCATGGTCCTTGGGCGGTCGCAGGATCGTGGCGCAAAGTGCGGGCGTCAGCACAAGGGCGACCAGCACGGACAACACCATCGCCGAGACGATGGTCACCGAGAATTGCCGGTAGATGATGCCGGTCGAGCCGCCGAAGAAAGCCATCGGCACGAACACGGCCGAAAGCACGGTGGCGATGCCGATCAGCGCTCCGGTGATTTCGTGCATCGACTTGCGCGTCGCCTCCTTCGGCGGCAGGCCTTCCTCCTGCATCACGCGCTCGACATTCTCGACGACGACGATGGCGTCGTCGACGAGCAGACCGATGGCCAGCACCATGGCGAACATGGTCAGCGTGTTGACGGAATAGCCGAACAGCGACAGCACGCCGAACGTGCCGAGCAGCACCACCGGCACGGCGATCGTCGGGATGATGGTGGCCCGCAGATTCTGCAGGAAGATGAACATCACCAGGAACACCAGCACGATCGCCTCGGCCAGCGTCTTGACCACCTCCTCTATCGACAGCCGCACGAAAGGCGAAGTGTCGTAGGGATAGACGACCTCGACGCCTTGCGGGAAGGTCGAGCTCAGCCGGGCGATCGTCGAGCGCACCGCTTCGGCGGTGTTGATGGCGTTGGCGCCGGTCGCCAAATTGACGGCCACGCCGGCCGCGGGCTTGCCGTTGTAGTTGGCCTGCGTCGTGTAGCTTTCGGCGCCGAGTTCGATGGTGGCGACATCGTTGAGGCGAACCAGCGAGCCATCGGTTTGGCTCTTCAGGATGATGTTGCGGAACTGTTCGGCGGTCTGCAGCCGGCTCTTGGCCGTCACCGTGGCATTGAGCTGCTGGCCCTTGCGCGCCGGCAGGCCGCCGAGCTGGCCGGCAGAAACCTGCGTGTTCTGCGCCTCGATGGCGGTCGCCACGTCGCTCGGCATCAGGGCATACTTGGCGAGCTGGTCCGGATCGAGCCAGATGCGCATGGCATAGCCGGAGCCGAACAGCTGCGTCGAGCCGACGCCTTCGACGCGCTTCAGCGTGTCGTTGACGGTGGCGTCGACATAGTCGGCGAGATCGGTCGAGTTCATCTTGCCGTCGGTCGAGACGAAGCCGATGACCATAAGGAAGCCGGTCGAGGATTTGGAGACGGTGATGCCATTGCTCTGCACCACCTGCGGCAGCTGCGACTGCACCAGCTGAAGCTTGTTTTGCGTCTGCACCTGGGCGGTGTCGGGATCGGCTGCGGTGGTGAAGGTCAGCGTGATCGAGGCCGAACCGGTCGAGGTCGACGTCGCCGTCATGTAGTCCAGATTGTCGATGCCGGTCATGCCTTGCTCGATGACCTTGGTCACCGAGTTCTCGACCGTCTGCGCGTCGGCGCCCGGATAGGTGGCGCTGATGTTGACTGTCGTCGGCGCGATCTGCGGATATTGCGAGATCGGCAGTGAGGTGAGCGCCAGAAGCCCGCCCAGCATGATCACGATGGCGATCACCCAGGCGAAGATCGGCCGGTTGATGAAGAATACGGACATCGCCTCAGTTCCCGGCCGCGGCGGCAGGCGCCGGTTTGGCAGCGTTGGACGCGGCCGGTGCGGCGGACGTGCCCTGCCCGCGATCCTTGACCTCGCCGGTCGTCTCGTCGATCGTCACCTCAACGCCCGTCGCATCGCCGCCGGGGCGCACCAGCTGCATGCCCTCGACAATGACACGATCGCCGTCGCCGACACCCGAATCCACCAGCCAGTTGTTGCCGACGCTGTTGCGCACCGCGAGCACCCGCGTCTCGACCTTGCCCTGCGCATTGATGACCATGGCCGTGGCCTCACCCTTGGTGTTGCGGCTGACGGCGCGCTGCGGCACCAGGAAACTGTTCTGGGCAACGCCCTCCTCGACCAGCGCCCGCACATACATGCCGGGCAGCAGCAAGCGATCGGGATTGGGGAATTCGGCCCTGAGCGCGAAGGTGCCGGTGGTCTGGTCGACATTGGCGCCGGCGAATTCCAGCTTGCCGGTCTGCGTGTAGATGGTGCCGTTCTCGAGCTTCAGCTTGACGCTGACATTGGGGCCGCTGAACTTCAGCCGCCCTTCCGAGATCGCCTGGCGCAGATTGAGCAGGTTGGTGCTCGATTGCGTGACGTCGACATTGATCGGATCGAGGGCACGGATGGTGGTCAGCACAGTGTCCTGGTTGGCGGTCACCAACGCGCCGGGCGTCAGAGTTGACTTGTCGATGCGGCCGGCGATCGGCGCCGTGATCGAGGTGCGGTCGAGACTGATGCGCGCCGTCTCGGCGCTGGCCTTGGCCGAGGCGACATCGGCTTGCGCCTGCGCCAGCGTGGCGGCGGCATCGTCATAATCCTGTTTGGAAACAACGTTCTGTTTCAAAAGCCCTGCATAACGGTCGAACTTGGCCTGCGCAGTCGGCACCGCCGCTTGCGCCTTCTGCTGGGCGGCGACCGCGCTGTCATAGGCTGCCTTATAGCTTGCCGGATCGATCAGGTAGAGCGGCTGTCCCGCAGCAACTTCGCTGCCCTCCTTGAACAGGCGCTGCTGGATGATGCCGTTCACTTGCGGGCGCACCTCGGCAACCAGCGAAGCCGCCGTGCGCCCCGACAGTTCGGCGGTGATCGCCACCGATTGCGGATGCAAGGTGACGACGCCGACTTCCGGTTTGCCGGGCGCGCCCATGCCGGCGGGGGCGCTGCCCTCCTGCGAGCAGGACGCCAGCAGAAAGGTAGCGGCGAACATCGCGGCCCAGGGCGCCAGATGGCGTGCCGAAAAACGAGGCTGGCTAGGCTTGGAAATCATGGCCTGGATCTTTCCCTGGAGTTGCGTACGCGCTGGCAATGGACCGCTTGGTCGAGGGGCATGCCGATCCATATGATGATAGGCCGCACCCGTCGGCGGGCGGCGACGAGCAATGCTTGGAAGCGGCTCATGTCGCGCTCCTTCTCGGCGGCCGGAGCTGCTCGAAAGTCGAGTAGCTGGCCTCGATGCCCACCAACATCATTATGCCGATCAGCGAGGACATGCCAAGCGCCTTGCCGGAGTTCACGCGATCTTGCGGTCATGATGTCCATGGTTGTCGAGCGGCTGCGAGAGCGGAAGCGACAGCCGCCAGGCGGCGAAGCGCAGGCGGATCGCGCCCTTCAGCGTGTCGACCGGGAGGGCCAGCGGCATATCGCGCCCGGCAGGACCGAACGAGAGCCTCGGGCTGGCGGACGCGAGCAGCCGCAGCATGATCATGGCTTCCCACATTGTCGTGCTTCCATTGCATGGTTCGAATTAGCGTCATTCGAACTGGACGTGATTGAAACGAGGGATGGCAGGGATACGCCCGCCATCCCCCGGAGAACCGGCCGGCCCGAGAACGGGTTGGGTACCGGGCCGGCCGGTGCAGTCGGTCAGAGTTGTCAGTCGTTCCCGGGCTGGGGCGAGAGCTGCCTGCCATCGTTGGGCAGGCCTCTGGGGCCGGCTGCATCGTTCGGCGGCCCGCCCCAGGGACCGGGGGGTGATCCATGGGGGCGTTCCGCCGAAGCGAGGACTTCGAGTTGTTCGGGCGTCAGCTTGGCACGCAGTTCCGCGATCGCGTCCTTCA
Organism: Mesorhizobium sp. M7A.F.Ca.MR.176.00.0.0; assembly: GCF_004023165.1. Classification (NCBI taxonomy): domain Bacteria; kingdom Pseudomonadati; phylum Pseudomonadota; class Alphaproteobacteria; order Hyphomicrobiales; family Phyllobacteriaceae; genus Mesorhizobium; species Mesorhizobium sp. M7A.F.Ca.MR.176.00.0.0. Next base: position 13,323 of record NZ_RZTC01000055.1, read on the forward strand.
GTCTGCCGGCCGAAACCGCGCGGGCGGTGACATCGTCGGCCAGCTTTTCCTGGAACGCGAAAGGATCAGGCTTGCCGCCGGGACCCGCCGCGTCGGGACCCTTCGCTTCAGCACTACCGGGCCGCCCGTGGTCAGGCTGAGGCGGCGAAAGCACCGCCTGCAGCGCGCTGGTGTAGTCGCGCCAGGCGTCGAGTTGTTCGGTGCGGATGCCAACGCGGGTCTCCAGCGCGGCGAGCCGGGCGGCCAGCATGAATTCCGGCGGCGGACCCATGCGGCGGGGGCCAAAGCCCTGTGGGCCGAAACCCTGCGAACCAGGCCGCATCGGTTCATGCGGGCCGGGTCCAGCCATCGGGCCGTGATCTGGGCCGTCCTGCATGGCCACGACAGGTGGCGGCTCGCCTGGTCCGGCGCCGGGATCTGGCTGCGCTGCCAGCGCGGGGTGAATTGCGGCGACGGAAAACAGGCCGAGCGCAAGAAGTCTGCTTCGCATAAAGATGTTCCTTTCTCTCATGCTTCGGACAGTTCAGAGGATAGGAAGCGTCTTTGTCCGCTTCGCGTCGGCGTGTTGCCGAAGGTTTCCGCAAAAGGGCAATTTGTTTCCGAATGTTTCCCTCGGGCCCCCGGAAACGTTCGGTTGCAATTTTCCATGCCGCTCGGGCGCGGCTCCTCCTATAATCGTGGCCAAGGCAAGGGCACGATTGATGCAGTCACAACCCCATATCCTCGTCGTCGACGACGACCGCGAGATCAGGACGCTTCTCCAGCGTTACCTCGACAGCCAGGGCTTTCGCGTCACGGCGGCGGCGGACCGGCGCGAATGCGAGCAACGGCTTGGCGCGGGCCAATTCGACCTGATCGTGCTCGACGTGATGCTGCCGGACGGCTCGGGGCTCGATATCTGCCGCGGCTTGCGCGACCGCAAGCCGCACACCCCGATCATCCTGCTGACCGCGCTGAAGGAAGATGTCGACCGCATCATTGGCCTGGAACTCGGCGCCGACGACTATCTCGGCAAGCCGTTCAACCCGCGTGAGCTCATTGCCCGCATCCGTGCCGTGCTCAGGCGCTCGGCGCCCGAGGAGGCGCCCGCCTCCCCGCGCGCGCGTACCTACCGCTTCGCCGGCTACAGGCTGGAGCCGGACACCCGCAAGGTGACGGATGCACAAGGCGTGGCCGTCGACCTTACGGGCGCCGAGTTCGACCTCTTGCAGGTGTTTCTCGACCGCCCCGGCCGGCTTTTATCGCGCGACCAGCTTCTCGACCTGACGCAAGGCCGCGAGCGCGACCCGCTCGAGCGTTCGGTCGATGTGCTGGTGAGCCGGTTGCGCCGGAAATTTTCGGACACCGGCGACGGGCCGCTGTTCAAGACCGTGCGCAATGGCGGCTACCAGCTCACCGCGCGCGTCGAGACCGTGGAGAGCCACGCGTGAATTCGCTGCGCCGCCGTCTCATCCTGCTGCTGGTCGCCTCGATCGTCGGCGTCGTCGGCCTGGCGACGGCCGCCGTCATCAGCGTGCGCGGCGGCGGACCGCCGCCGGAACTGACCGTGCCCTGGATTGCCCAACAGATGGAACTGGTGGTGCGGCTTTTGCC
>NZ_RZTC01000055.1:14923-41584 GCF_004023165.1 Mesorhizobium sp. M7A.F.Ca.MR.176.00.0.0
GATTTTGCCGGGGCCGGTCCCCGACGTCCTGCGGGTGCAATTCGCCGACCATCCGGCGGGCGGCAAGATGGCTCGTGCGGAAACGGCGATGCTCAACGACATCCTGCACCGCCGTGGCCTCGACTTCCCGGCGGTCGTCAACGAGAAGTCGGACGAACCCGGCCAGATCGCATCGATGCACCTGCCTGACAGCCGCTGGGCGATCATGGAGGTGCCGCACCTCAAGCCGCCGCGTCGCGAATGGCTGGTTCTGGCCGGCTGGATCTCGCTGATCGTCGCCGGCGCCACGGCGGTGTCGGTCTATTTCACCTCGGTGCTGATCCGCCCGCTCGAGATGCTGGAGGCCGCCGTCTCCAAGATCGGATCGGACGGCGTGCTGGCGGCGGTGCCGGAAGTGGGCTCGGCCGAGGTCAAGGCCACCGCGCATGCGCTGAATCAACTCTCGTCGCGGCTGCGGACCGCGATGGAAAGCCGCATGCGGCTGGTCGCCGCCGCCGGCCATGATCTGCGAACGCCGATGACGCGCATGCGGCTGCGCGCCGAATTCCTCGACGACGAACGTGACAAATGGCTTCACGACCTCGACGAACTCGACCGCATCGCCGACAGCGCCATCCGCCTGGTGCGCGAAGAGGTGAACCAGGACGCCGTCGAAGCGGTCGACCTGGCAAAGACGGTGCGCGATATCGAAGCCGAGATGGCATCGCTCGGCCATGCCGTCTCGATCGGGCACCTGGACAAGGTTTGCGTGCGGGCCGGCGCGCTTGGCCTGCGCCGCGCCTTGCGCAACCTGATCGTCAACGCCGCCACCCATGGCAAGGCGTGCCGCATCGACCTGGCCGCAGCCGACAATCGCGCCGTGCTGACCATATCTGACCATGGCCCGGGCATACCCACGGAACTCCTGAACAAGGCGTTCGAGCCCTTCTTCCGCGTCAACCCCGGCCGCCTGCAATCCGTCCCCGGAGCCGGTCTTGGCCTCGCCATCGCCAAGGAGATCGTCGAGCGCTACGGGGGCACGATAACGCTGGAAAACCGCCCGGGCGGCGGGCTGGAACAGACGGTGGTGTTCGACGCGGTGTAACGGTTAGCGGTCAGCCGAGTAATCGGCGTTGACGAAAAAACAGAGACGATGCTGCACCGCGCAAAGCCAATGTTCCAAATCATATCTCCACGGAGCCAGGACCGAACCCATATAGCCAAAATATAGATCGCAAAATTTCTTGTGATCCAACAAAGAACTAGGCTCTCAAGCCAGGAGCTCCTCAATCAACCGAGGCGGGAACATCGGCACAACTTAAACCACAGCGTTTAAATTCTGAGGAAACTCGCCAGAAATGGCGAGAACCGGCCGGTTTTGTCAATTTTTAGCACTTGCTCACATAAGTATTTCAGCCGGGTAGATATTTTGTGTTGCGCTGCACAATGCCGTAGCCGAACGATGTCCTGGGGGGACTCGTTTGCGACTGGACATACGCCGTGGAGGATTCCGCCAGGTTGACCAGCTTGAGTTGTCCGTCCGTCGATTTCGAGCCCGGCCCGGCCGTCCTCGCAATGCGCGGATTTGCGGGTGCCTTGGCGGGTCTCGTCCGCCTTAGCCTGCCGCTCGAAACGGCCGGCTGGCGGCTTCATCGCGGATATCACGCCGGCGGAAGCCGCTGATGGGAAGCGCCCGTGACATCCAACTTGATGCGTTGAGAGCCATCGCCGTAACAATGGTGTTGTATTCCCATTTCTTCGCGGAAGAACCTTCGTTCTGGGGCCATATCGGTGTGCGGCTGTTCTTCGTGCTGAGCGGCTTCCTGATTACGCGCCTGCTCCTGGAGGCGCGCTCGGCCACCGAATTCGAAACCGGCCCGGCGCTGCGCTCCTTCTACATCCGGCGGATGTTGCGGATATTCCCGCCCTATTTTGCCGTCCTGGGTTTCGTCTGGCTGGTCGACCTGGATCAGTCCAGGGGGTCGCTGGTCTGGCATGCGCTTTATCTGTCGAACTTCTGGTATGCGCAGCACAATAACTGGAATCCTTGGGTACTGGGCCATTTCTGGAGCCTGAGCATCGAGGAGCAGTTCTATCTTGCCTGGCCGCTGGTCGTCCTGCTGGCCCCACGCCGCCGCTTCGAGGCCATCTGCATCGCTGTCATCGCGCTGTCGCTGGCCTATCGATTCTATTGGCCGATCACCGCCACGCCGGCGCTGGCGCGCGACCTGCTGCCGCCGGCATCCATGGATGCGCTGGCGACGGGCGCGCTGCTTGCCTGCTGGCATTTTAGGGGCGCCGGCCTGCCGCACTGGATGCGGCTGGGCTGGCCTGCCTTCGCGGCCGCATTCCTTGTCATCGAGTGGTTAGTCCCGGAGCCCGCCGATCCGACACTGGAATGGGCCCGCTGGCTGCTGCGGGAAGTCCTGCCCCTGGTGCCGCTGATGGTCATCGTAGCAGCCTGTTCGCGCGGCCTTGGCGGCATCCTGGGCAGGCTTGCCGAACTGCCGCCGCTGCTTGGCCTCGGCCGCATCAGCTACGGCGTCTATCTCTATCATCCGATATTGCTGTCGCTCGCCGTCAAGGCGCAGCCCTGGATTCCGCTCAACGTCTCGGCGCAAGGGCCAGGGCGATTCCTGGTTGCGGGCGCCGCCACGATTGTCGCGGCCTGGATTTCCTGGGTGGTTTTCGAGAGGCCGCTCAACAGCCTGAAGCGCTACTTCCCCTATGTCGCGCGCACCCGCCCCGCACAGGTCGGCCATGGCGGGTGGCTCGCGACGGCGGCCGGCGGATCGCCCGATGGCCGCACACCGGCGCTCGAACTCCAGCGCACGGATGCAAGACGATGACCGCCGCGCCGCTCGTCTCCGTCCTGTTGCCGGTCTACAATGCCGGCCCCTATCTCGCCGCCGCGCTGGGAAGCATCCTGCGGCAGGATCACAGTCGCCTGGAGATCATCGCGATCGATGACGGCTCGACCGACAATTCGCTCGAGATACTGGAGCGATGCCAAAAGGCCGACAGCCGCATCTCGATCGTCTCGCGCGAAAACCGCGGCCTCGTCGCGACGCTCAACGAAGGGCTGGCGCTCGCCCGGGGCGAACTGGTCGCGCGGATGGACGCCGACGACGTCGCCTATCCCTGGCGTTTGTCGCGCCAGGTGGCGCTGTTTGAGCGGCGGCCCGAACTGGGCTTCTGCGGCGCCGGCGTCGACATGTTGATCCGCGGCCGCATCGCCAGGGGTAAGCCCGATCCGGTGTTCCAGTTCGGCCGCATCCCTGTATTGGCGATGTTCTTCACGATCTTTATGCACCCGACGGTCGTCTACAACAGGAAGGTCGTCGACGACAGCGTTCTCCACTACGACCCGATCTACAGGCACGCCGAGGACTTCGATCTTTTCAGGCGGCTGGCCGGCCGTTACCCGGCAGCCATGATGCCCGAAAACCTGGTCGTCTACCGCGTCCATGAGGCAAGCGTGACCAGCCGGCACGTCAAGGAGATGCGCAGGACGCATTTGCGGATCGTCGCCGAGAACCTCGAGCGCGAGGGCCTGGCGCAGGCCACGCGGGACCTGCGAGACATCGGCGATGCGGTCAGCCACGACACGGTCGCCCGTGCGGCCAGCTTCATCGTCGCGCTGGAGGAGGAAATCCGCTCGCTGCCGGCGGCGACGCGGCCGAGCTTCGAGGCTGGCGCGCTGAACCTGTTCTATTTCCTCTACCAGCTCGTCGCCGACAAAAAGCAGCCTGCGCTGACGCATGAATTGCTGACGCGGACCGCGAAATGGAACGCCATCCGGCGCCGCGAGCAATATGCGCTGCGGCCCGGCGCCTGGGCGCCCTGGCTCAGCCTCGCCTCGCTGTCGGCCGCCAGACAAGCCGATGCCATGGCATACTTCTTCAAATCCGCGCCCGCCGCGGCGGTTCTGGCGTCTCATCGGTTGAGTTAAAGGCATGATCGTCAAAGCCCACCAAGCTCTGCAGCGCGATCGTTCGACGGCGCTTGACCCTGCCCCGACCGGTCGCGGCCGTGACCGATCGGCGCCGGAGGTCAGCTTCATCATCTGCACGCGCAACCGCGTCGCGGTGCTCGATGCCTGCATCAAGTCGGTGCAAGCCGCCTGCCGCGCACATGCCGGCTTCGCCGCCGAACTCGTGGTCGTCGACAACGGTTCGATGGACCGCACGGCCGAACGCCTGGCCAGCATCGCCGCTGCGTCGGACATTCCGTTCACGCCCGTTTGCGAGCCGCGCCCCGGGCTGGCGGCTGCCCGCAACGCCGGGCTGAGGCGCGCGCGCGGCCGTGTGCTGGTCTTCGTCGACGATGACTGCGCGGTCCATCGCGACTATCTGCGCGATCTGGAGCGACACTATGCGTCCGGGGAACAATGGCTCATCCGGGGCGGACGTGTCGAGCTTGGCGATGCCAGGGATTTGCCGTTCACCATCAAGCGGTCGTGGGCGCGCGAGCGGCTGACGCCGGATGTTCATCCCGGCGGTTTCGTGCTGGGCTGCAACATGACGATGCACCGCGATGTCGCGGCCCGCATCGGCTATTTCGACGAACGCTTCGGCGCCGGCGGACCATTGCGGTCGGCAGAGGATACCGATTACCTCGTGCGCGCGATGCTGCTCGGCATCGCGGTCGAGTATGTGCCTGATATGACGATATTCCATCATCATGGCCGGCGGGATCGCAAAGCCATCGAAAAGCTGCATCGCGACTACAGCCTGGGCAATGGCGGGCTCTGCCTGAAGCATGTTCGCCACGCGCCCTGGCTGCTTCGCCATTTCTACTGGGCCGCAAGAGGGGCTATCAGGGAATTGGCGGGTGGACCCGCCTTCGATCGTGAACTCAACCTGCCGCACTGGCCGATCGTCGCCATGAATTTGCTCGGCGCGGCCAGGTTCGCGGTTCTCCTGCTGGCCAGGCGGCCGCGGACCGAACCGGTGCGGCAAGATCAGCAAGCCAATGCCCAGGCGAGGTGAAACGCTATAATGCCGATGCTGCCGCCAAGCCTGCCGATGCTGTTCCGGGCATTCGGAAAGCGGCAACTGCGCCTGCTTCCGGCGGTGGTGGTACTCGGCCTGGTCAGCGCCGTCCTCGAAGGGTTCGGCATCGGCCTGATCATCCCGTTGCTGGGCATCATCATGGGACATGGGGATGCGGCCGGCATGGGCGGCTTCTCCGCTGTCCTCCAGCATGTCGGATCGGGCCTGAGCGAGCGCGACCGGCTTGTGGTCATTTCGGTCGCCATCCTCGGCTCGATCGTCCTGAAGAACGTCTTCGCCTTCGCCAACACGCTGCTGACGACCTTCATCTCCGGCAAGGCAAGCCATTCCATCCGCAGCGCCCTGTCGGAGCAGCTGTTGCGGGTCGGCTACCCGTTCTTCCTGCGGCAAAGCCCCGGACGCCTGCTCAACATCATCTCCAACGAATCCTGGCGGGCCTCCGATGCGATCCAGATCATGCTGTCGGCCATCGTCAGCGCATCGGCCGCCATCATCCTCCTGGCTTTCCTGTTGCTGCTTTCGTGGCGCATGACGCTTCTGGTCACGCTCGGACTGGCGCTCGTCCAGATCGCGCACGCCATCCTCTCTGCCAATCTGAAGGAGCCCAGCCGCAGCGTCGCTTCGCGCAACGGCCACCTCGCCTCGCAGATGCTTCACCTTGTGCATGCCGGACGGCTGATCCGCATCTTCGGACAGGAGGACCGGGAAAAGGCGATATTCGACACGGCGTCGGATGCGGTTCGCCGCGCTTCCTTCGCGCTGCTCGTGCGCCAGGGAGCGCTGCCGCCGCTGACAGAGGTTCTCCACGCCATGCTGTTCCTGGCGGTGGTGATCGGCGCCTGGCTGGCGCAGGTGAGTTTCCCGCTGATCATCGCCTTCGTCATCCTGCTCTACAGGTTGCAGCCGCATATGCGGGCCCTGCAGGGGTCGTGGAGCCAGCTGCAGGGCCTGAGCGGATCGCTTGAAGAGGTGACATGGCTGCTGGATCCCGCCGGCAAGCCGCAACCGCCGCAAGGCGACGGGCCGTTCCACGGCCTGCGCCAGGGCATCAAGTTCGACGATGTGACGTTCACCTATTCCGGCACGGACCGGCGCGAGGTCGTGCTGCATGCGGCGACATTCGAAATCCGCGGTGGCCGCTCGACTGCGCTGATCGGCCGCTCGGGCGCCGGCAAGACGACGATCGTCAATCTCCTGTGCCGCTTCGTCGAACCGGACACCGGCAGCATCCTCGTCGATGGATCGCCGCTCGACCGGATCGACGCCAGCCAGTGGCGCCGCCACATCGCCCTGGCCAGCCAGGAGCTGGAGCTGGTCGATGGCAGCATTTTTGACAACATAACCTATGGCCAGGATGCCGCGACTGCCGGCGATGCCGAGGCCGCCGCAAGACTGGCAGAAGCGCACGAGTTCATCGAAAGGCTGCCTCAGGGCTACGAGACCCTGGTTGGCTACAGGGGCATCAACCTGTCGGCGGGACAGAGGCAGCGGATCGCCTTGGCGAGAGCCTTGGTCCGCGATCCCGATCTCCTCATCCTGGACGAAGCCACCAATGCGGTGGACGGGCTGTCGGAAGCGGCCATCGTCGAGACCCTGAAGTCGAGAGCCGGCCGCCGCACGACCATCGTCATCAGCCACCACCACAGCACCATCTCGTTCTGCGACGACGTGGTCATCCTGAGCGGCGGCCGCGTGAAAAAGCAGGCCCCTTTCGGCGCCCTGGCCTCGCTCAGCATGGACGAGCTTTATCAGCACGAGCCGCTCGACTGAGAAGGCACCGGGCCGGCCCGCGATCGTTTCCCGGGCGTGTTTGCAGCCTCCGGCCGGCGGGTCGTCGAAAAGGTTCGAATCAGCAGCCCGGGAATTGCCGCTGACACCTTCCGTGATCGCACCAATGCCGTGCGGAACCGAGGCGCGCTACCTTGTCTGTGCGGCGGACCTGTCGATCCGCCTGGCCGGTGCCCCATTGGGCTTACTCTCCGGGTGAGGTGCCGGCCTCCCATGCACAAAACAAGGACCTGAAGCCGGTCGCCTGAAGCCCTTCAGGCGCGACACGCTTTACGAAGCGGCGCCGACATTCCTGCGCATGCGCCGCCTGCCCGTCGTCCGTGCTTTCTTCGCCATCGCCCCGGCTATCTCGACCACGCCATTCTCGGGCGGCCTGCCATTGGTGGCCTTGTGGAGCCGCTCATAGGGCAGCAGTTCCTTGATCCGGGCATTGAGCGAGGCGATTTCTGCCTTGAGGTCCTCGCACTCCTGCCTCTGCACGTCGAACTGTATCTGTTCGGACGCCTGTTGCAGCGTCAGTTGAGAAAGGTTGGCGTTCACCTTGGAAAGACTCATCTTGTCGCCTTCGCTCTCCTGGCTCAGCGCGGACAATCTTTCATCGGCGATCTTCTTTTCGGCCAGGGCGTCGTTCAGTTCGCTCTTGAGCCTGGCGATCTCGCCTGCGGCTTCGCTGTTTTCGGTCGACACTTGCTCCAGCCGCGATTGCAGGTTCTGGATCTCCGAGCTCAACCCGCGCATTTCCGCCTGGCCGCGAGCCAGCTCGGCTTCCTTGTCGCCTTCCATCATGCGGGCCGCTTCGCTCGTTTCCGACAGCTTCGCCTGTGCGGCCTCGAGCGACTTCTGGAGCCGCATCTCCTCTTTCTCGCTCTTGCCGAGCGCGGCCAGAAGCTCCGCCAGCCGCGCTGCTTCGCTGGCATGGATCGTCGACAGCTCGTCGAGCCTGTGGCGCGCCTGCGATTCCCGCTTCAGCGCCTTGTCGAGTTCGATCGAGAGGTTGACGTGCTTTTCGCGCAGCATCTTGCTTTCGCGCAAGCGCCTGTTGGCCTCGACCGTCCTGGCGGTCAGCCGCTTGGCGATGTCGCCGAACTCCGCTTCGCGTTTGGCGCTCGCATTGGCTGTCTCCACGAGTTCCAGCCTCACCGCGGCCAGTGCCGCACGAAGCGTCTCCCGGTCCTGGACCAGGCTTGTCTCGCGCTGCTGCAGCGCTTCGAAAGCGCCTTCACGCTCGCGCAATTTTCTCGTCGCATCGTGCAGCTTCTCCGACAGCGCCCTCTGTTCGGCGGCCAGGGCCGCATTGGCAACCTCCAGCTCGTTGGCGCGCAGGATGTCGCTGTGGAGGATGTTGAGGAATTCGCGCGTCAGATGGTGCGAGGTGCCGATCTCCGACAGCTTGTCGTTGATCTCCTCCAGATAGTCCCTGGCGTCATGGAAGAGACCCTCGAAGGCGCTCAATGCAGCCAGCCGGGTCTGTGTATGGGCGGTCAGCCGTGGCGCGGTTTCGGAACTGTCCGCATCGCCCGCGGCGTCGGCCTTCCCGGCATTGTCGTCATTTGCCGCGTCGGCCTGGGGTGGCCCGCCATCGGCTGCCGCCTGGGCATCCGGCACATCGTCGCTCTCTGGCGGCACCAGGTCGTCGGCATCGAGACTTGCATCCAGCGCGTCCGCCAGATCGATCTGCAGGTCCTGGATCGCTTTATCCACGTCTTCAGCACGCTTGATCAGGCCTCTGAAGTTCATCACCAAACTCCCCTTACGCATACCTCTCTTCGCACTTAACGAATTGCTAATATATCCTTACATCCGCTGCTTGCGCAGGGGAAGCCCCGTCGGCACAAAGGTAAATTTGGGACATTTGGGGGCCCGAACAACCAATGCCGCAGCCGGGAAGAGCCGGATTCCTCTGACGGTGTGGAGGTCTGAAGGACGGCAAGACCGTGGCCGCTCAGAAGAGCCCGCGCGAGACCTCGAGGGCAGCGGAGAAACTCGCCTGATCTCTTGGCAGGCGCAAGATCACTATCGCAGGGCCGGGCCGAGTGCTCTAACCCAAACGGTCTCAGCTGCTTTTCGGGGCTGGTACCAACTGGATCGGAGGTCGCTCGCCGGACGCGTTGCCCAGCGCGATGGCGACCCGGTCGCGCCCATTACCCTTGGCTTCGTAGAGCGCGTGATCCGCGGCATTGGTCAATTCGGCCCAGCCCACGCCATGCTCGGGGTAGGCGGCGACCCCGAACGAGGCTGTAACGGTGCCCAGCGTTCGGCCGCGATGCGTCAAATGAAGCTTCCTGATTGCCTGGCGCAGCGCTTCCGCCCGCTCGGCACCTTCCTGGACCGAGCTTCCCGGCATGACCAGGGCAAACTCCTCGCCGCCGTAGCGCGACACGACATCGCTATCCCTGGCGTGCTCGATCAAGGTGGCGGCGACCTGCTTCAGGACGAGATCGCCGGCTTCGTGGCCGAACGTATCGTTGAACTGCTTGAAATGGTCGACATCGAGCATGATGACCACCAGCGGCTGGCCCGAGCGTTCCATCCGGCGCAGTTCGCGGCTGCTCGTCTCCTCGAGATATCGCCGGTTGAACAGACTGGTGTTCGGATCGCGGATCGACTGCTGCCGCAGCGTCTCGCGCAGGCGCAGATTGGCCAGGGCGAGCGCCAGCGTGTCGACGACACCACGCAGAATCTGCTGTCTTTCAGCCAGCCATTGCGGCTTCTCGGCCGCATTCGGTTCGCACAGATGAAGGATGCCCAGCGTTTCGCCTTGCGCCGCCAGAGGCATGCAGACATAGCCCTTCTTGCCGTTCTCGGTGATATGCGCGCAGCGCGGCGTGAGCATGCCGGGGCCGGCGACATGTTCCTGGCCGCGCCTGAGCGCCCAGCAGTCTTCCGGCGCGAATTGCGTGGCGCTCGAGCGGACGTCGCCCCAATGGGCCATTTCTTCCACCAGGTTGCGCGACGCGCTGGTCAGGTGGACGGTTCCGCTCAAGCCACCGAGAAACTCGGCCATGGCGGTGCCGACCACCGAGAATGCTTCCGGGAAGGTGACGCAGGCCTGCAGCAGTTCGCCAAGCTTCACCAGACGGGTCGTGGTTTCGGACTTTTCGTGCAGTTCACGGTTGAGGAGTGCCAGCTGATCGGCACGCTCGTTGACCACTCCTTCCGCGCGGCGCAGCTCGCTGATGTCGTTGAGCGTAAGGACGAGACCGCCTTCGGATCGGCTGAGCGGACCGCAACTGGCGATGACCGGCAGGTGCGAGCCGTCGGATCTGGCCAGGCGCACTTCGCCCTGCTGCTGGCGGCCCGTGGCTAGCGCCATTTCGATGGGAGAAGCGCCGGCGGCGAACGCGCCGCCTCTGGGGTCGCGAATGGTCAGCACCGAATCCCACTGCTGCCCGACGATCTTGTCGGTGCGCCGCCCGATCATCATTGCCGCCGCCGGATTGGCGCTGGCGATGCGGCCGTCGCCGTCCAGAACCGCGATGCCTTCGGCAGCCGTCTCGACGATGTCCTCGACATGCGCACGCGCCGATGCAAGCTGGTCCGCCATCGTGTTGAAGCCATCGGCCAGCTGCCCGAATTCATCGTTGCGGGCGTGGCTGATGCGCGTCATGGCATTGCCTTTCGCCAGCGCTTCCATGCCGCGCATCATGTCCCCGAGGCCAGAGCTAAAACGGCGGAGCAGCTGCCATGCAAAGCCGACCGCGACCAGCACGGCCGCCGCCGCGCTGAGGCCAACCAGCCAGAGCAGGCTGTTGGTGCTTTGTTCGGCCGCCTGCAGAACAGGGTCATATTCCAGCAGCACGGCGCCGATGATCGCACCCTCGGGATTTTCGATCGGAACGGCCAGCATGGCGTTCACTTCCTCCGGGTCGACAAATCTGCGCGGAATGCCGTCCGCCAGGGTCTGGCCGATTTCGTTGCCGGGGTCGTGACCGAATTTATCGCCGACCTGGTGCTCTTCGTCGGCGGCATGGGCGAGGATGGTCTTGCTGCTGTCAAGGACCAGGAAATCCCTGTGCAGGCGGCGGTGCTGGTGCAACAAGAATTGCTTGAGCACCTCGGGCCGCTCGAGCAGCGAAAGCGTCCCATCGGTTGATTTGAAGACGATGGTGTCGGCCAATTCCCGCGCGACATTGGTCGCTTCGGTCAACCCCAACGATTTGGTCGCCACTTTCTGCGTAAAGATCGCGACGCCGCCGACCAGCGCGATCAGGGCCGCGGCGGCCACCATGGAGAGAATGATCTGGCTCTTGATGCGCATGTCATGGCTCCGCCGAGAACGACAGCATTGCGCATGTCACATCGAGCCAGCATCTCATTCCCGGCTTTTATTACCAAATGCTTATCAACGTCCTAACGACGCCAGCCGCGGCTCCTCGCACGACGCACGGTTCCTCACCCCCCATGAAATGAGGGCGAGGAACCCAAGTCTTGCTAAGTCACCCCGCCATCGCCAGCGGCACGGCGCTCTTGTTGGGGATCTGGATGTCGATTTCCAGCGTCGACATGGTCTCGCCGCGGTCCATCGAGACCTGCAGATAGTCCTGGTCGATCTGCACATGCTTGGCGATGACGGCCATGATCTCCTCGCGCAGGATGGAGACGAGGTCTGGCTGGCTGCGGTTGCGGCGCTCATAGGCGAGCAGCACTTGCAGCCGCTCGCGCGCCACCGGGGCGCTGGAGCGCCGCTTGAAGATGTCGAGCAGGTTCATGCCGCCCTCCTTCCCAAAAGACGATCGAGAAAGCCCTTGCGTTCGAAGGGCACGATGACGGGCAATTCCTCGCCCTCCAGCCGCCTGGCGGCGTCGATATAGGCCTTGGCAGCGGAATTGAGCGGTTCCGACAGCGTCACCGGCGAACCGAGGTTGGAGGCGCGAAGCACATCCTGGCTTTCCGGAATGATGCCGAGCAGCGGCACCGACAGGATTTCCAGCACGTCGTCGATCGACAGCATTTCGCCGCGCGACGCACGCGCCGCGTCGTAGCGGGTGACCAGCACATGCTTGGCGATCTGCTCGCCCTGCTCGGCCCGCAAGGTGCGCGCGTCGAGCAGGCCGATGATGCGATCGGAATCGCGCACCGACGACACTTCCGGATTGGTGACGATGACCGCCTCGTCGGCAAAGCGCATGGCGAGTTGCGCGCCGCGCTCGATGCCGGCCGGGCTGTCGCAGAACACGTAGTCGAACACCGAGCGCAGCTTGTCGATGACTTCGCCGACGCCCTCCTCGGTCAGCGCATCCTTGTCGCGCGTCTGCGAGGCCGGCAGCAGGAACAGCGTCTCGACCCGCTTGTCGCGGATCAGCGCCTGCGAGAGTTTGGCCTGGCCCTGGATGACGTTGACGAGGTCGAACACCACGCGCCGCTCGGCGCCCATGATCAGGTCGAGGTTGCGCAGGCCGACGTCAAAGTCGACCAAGGCCACCTTCTTGCCGGTCTTGGCCACGGCCGCCCCGAGGGCCGCCGTCGAGGTCGTCTTGCCGACGCCCCCCTTGCCCGAGGTGACCACCACTACCTTGCCCATTGAAAAGCCTCCGTTGTTGTTCATTTGTTTTTGGTCGGGCGGCCCTCGGCCGCCCCAATATCGAAACGAATGTCAGCTCAGCGTCGAAACCCGCAAAGCGTCGCCGTCGAGAAACGCCTGCACCGGCTTACCGCGCGAAACACCTTCCATCTCCTCGGCCGTCACGTACCAGCCGTCGACCGCCAGCAACTCCGCCTCGTTCTTGCGGCAGAAGATGCGCGCGCCCCTGTTGCCCAGCGCACCCGCCGAAGCCCGCCCGCGCAGCGTGCCGTAGACATGGATCGAGCCCGCCGCGATGATCTCCGAGCCGGACGCGACCGAACCGAGCACGATGACATCGCCATGCGGATGCACGATCGCCTGGCCGGAGCGGATCGGCGCCTTGATCATCAGCGTGCCCGAAGCTTCAACCTGCGGCTCGCTATCGCCCGCCTTGCTTGCGTCAACCTTGCCGGCCTTGTCTCTGTCCGGGCCGGCTTCGGGCGCCCTGCCCTCGGCCTTGCCCTCAGATGTGCCGGAAACATCTTCCCGCGCCTCGCGGGGCAGCAACCCATCCGTCGTCGCCTCCTTGGCACCGACCAAAACCGGCGGCAGGTTGGGCGCGAGTGCGGTGTGGCCGTCGAGCTCGATGGCATAGACACGAATGCCGCGATGGCCAAGCACGTCGACCAGCGATTCGATCGCCGCGACATCGGGCTTCAAGGTGTTGAGATCAAGCACCACCGGCCGCCCGGCAAAATAGCCCGGCGAGTTGCCGATCCAGTGATCCAGCCCCTCCAGCCACACGTCCAAAGGCGCCTCCGGCGTCAGCGTGAAAGCGACGAAAGAGCGGGCGCGAAAGCGAATGGATTTGGCCTCGAGGGGGGCGGCAAAGGTCACGGCTGGCGAATCCTTACTGAGAGGTAAACGCTAGCGAGGGAATGGTTAACGAATGGTTAATGAGGGGGGGTGAGGCGGCATTGGAATGGCAGTTCCTGATAGGACTTGCCGGGAGCTCGAAGTCTGCCAGGCGCCAAGCAGGAGTGATTCCTGCCGACAAACAAACGTTGGCACTCAGTCGCGCGTGGTGTCCGCATGCAGACGGCTGTATGCCTCCACTAGGCCCGGTGCTGCGGATTGAAGCATGCGGAGCACCGATGCCTGACGTTTGGTCGGGGTGGTTTGAGTCTCGATCTCCACAATTCGAGCCTTTAGGCCATAGTGCTCCAATAGAAAATCGAGGTCTTCGTTCGACAAGAAATTCGCTGCCTTGTCCACTTCTCGAGCCGTCCTGATAGACATCGCGATCAAACTTGAGATGTCCTTCAGAGTTGGTTGGCCGATCTCGAAGTCATTCAGCAGTCGATCGACCGAGAGGCCTGCGAAGCTTTGTTCGATCTCTCCGGATGCTGCCCGCAGCCTTTCTATCTGCTGACGGGTCAGCGACGCCCGGGAACGCGGATGAACCACGCGATTTCGCCAATGAATAAGCAACGTGGCACCAGCGACCAAGTAATTCTCTGAACCGAGTGCCTCAGCGGCCACGTCGCCGAGCTTTTCAGCACGTGACGTGTTGCTATTCCAGGCGCTACGAACAGGCTTGAAGCGGGGTAATTGCGCCATCGACAACACAAATTCAAAAAGGGCTTCGGCAACACGAACGAGAACCGCCTCGAGCACAAACCTCCTCGATTTGCGAGCGGCTGCCACGCGGTCCCGCGGGCTCCAGGAAATGTTTAGAGTTTCCGGCTTCGCGTGCCCCTTTTCGACAGCGTCAAGGCCGACAACAGCCGTATTCAGATTTGCCACTGCCTCACCAGCAGCGACAAGGAGGTCTCTGAGCGGCTGGATTGGGCTAGCGCCCGAGTTGGCGGCGACGTCGGGACTCGAACCCGCACTACCTGCTTTCAAAGCGTACTCCTCTAATCGGCAGGTGTGCTACCATTACACTACGGCACCATATGCGTTTCTAACGGCCGCCAGTCTGATTGTCACGAGACATCAGTGCGCCAAGTACGGTCATCCGCGCTATCCCAACTGCTGGGCGGTTCCAGCGTAGCTGTCTACCATGGCGCCATCAGCCCATGGTGTTGGACTAAATGAGCGGAAAAAGCCCGGTCCGTCTTGTCGACCAGGAAGGCGAAGTGCTTTCGGCATTCCTTGAGCAAACCAAGCGTCAGCCGTGCTTGGCCATTGTTCCCCTGTAACCAGTATATTCCGGCTGGGAGTCCGAATCCATGCGCGACCGAATGTCGGACCGTCACCCAAATGTTAGTTCGAGAGCGGACTTCGGTCTCAGACCATTGACGAGGCCCTTGCCGCCACTCCCAAAAGGGCCAAGGGTTAAAGCCCAGCGCGTTTCGAAAGATATCCCGTACATTGACGTCGTTCGGCGTATTGAACTTCTTAATCTCGATCTGCACTTCGGCCCGGCGCATCAAAAATGTGTGCGTGGCCCATCTAGGTGCCGCAGCAGCTGGGTCCTGCAGGTCGTTGGCAATCGAATCCAGCGCCTCGGCCAAAACTTTCTCGACGTACGCCTGCCAAGCGGCGACCGTCATCACAACTCCAGCCCTGTGCAGTGCGTCCTGCTCGTGACGTCTGCCCCTGCCTTCCTGAAGTTTCCCGTGAATCTCGATCAGTTGATCGACAGACCCCAATAGTTGCCTGAACTGTGCGAAAGATCTCGACGGCATTTCTCCCCCTATGTAATTCTCATTGGTGAGATGGGCCTCGCGGCACAGTAGACAAGCCGATCTTTTATCAGATCGGGCTACTTCGCGGCGCGGTCAAAACGCGAAAGAAAAAATCGTGCCGTTAGGAGCACGATGTGTAGCCGGAAGGTGCTGTCCTCTTCATCGGACAGACCCGGATGTGATCCTTGGGGATGCAGGCGCAACATCAGGCCATTGATAAAGCCCTTGCCGTTGTCTTCCCATTCATTCAGCGCGCGGTCAAAAATCGGCGGCGACACATTCGCCAGATGAGTGCGGCGTGGATGCCCGGATTTCTTGCTGGCGGCGGTACTATCAAGCTTCACCGCGAGATCATCGAAAAGGCTCTCAATGAAAGACCGGATCTGGCTGTTTGCGGCAGCCCAATTGCCGGCTGCATGGTTTTTGAACGCCTGATCAAGATGCCCCTTAGCCGTGGCAAGACCATGTCGATCAAGCAGCCGCACTAGCTCCGCTTCAAGCTTTCGGCAGTCCAACATCCGCAGGCAACTCACGCCACAGTTCTCCCTCGGCGAAGACGAAGCCATCCTGGTTCAGCGCCCGCCGAAGTCGATCATACTCAGGGCGCGAGAACGGTGGTGGTGACCAAGGGTCTTCGGGCTCGGTTGGTGGCAAGAACCGGTTCGCGCGTTCGACGAGCACATTTTCTAGTATGCCCTCATCGACTTGCTTCAGCGGATTGCGATCGATATACCGCTTCAGCTCGACCATGCGGCTCTTTACGCTCCCGCCATCCCGAAGTTCCTCATACACTTCCGGCCCGAAGTCGGTGAACAGTGAACTAATTGCTGCGTGCGTGAGCTCGATTTCCAAAACGTCGATCGCCGCGATGATTGTCCGGCGGGAAAATAAAGAGCGGCTCGCCTCCGGCATCGGGCCGAAGTAACGCTCGACCAACGAGTTCGCATTCACCTCAAGGAACCGACGCGCCTGCTGATCACTTAGCGGGACGAAACTGGTGACGACGCCGTCATGACTGGCCGCCATTTCAAAGAAGACGCCGGACGGAGTGCGATAGAGGCGCCACCAAGCATCGGACATTTCATGGTTGTGACTACCAGTGGCAATCTCGTCCGCTGTCTCCGTGTCATAGGTGACCCCTCCAATAACCTTCTTCATATCCATCTCACCGCTCGATCGCAGCTCGCTCTTCACCCGCGTCCATGAGGTTGAGCCGTTCGAAAAAGACCCGGTTCCGGCGCTTCGCATCAGTCAGCAGCCTTCCGTAGTCGATCACCTCGAAATAGATGCCGTGATTTGAATGATAGCCGTAGAATGACAACCCGTCTGGCGTCCCCTTTGCATCGCGATCCACCAGGGTTTGCCGCATCCTCGGCGTAATGTCACAAATCACATAGGCGAACGCTGGAATTTTCTCATTGGCAACAGCAATGGGCCGGCCACGCTCGGTCTTGAATTGGCCGCTGCGGATGGTCTGAATCTGTTCCAGTACCTGCTTCAGTGGGTTATCTGCTTCGGTGTAGTCGTCCCGCTGCGGGCGCTTGAACTCGATAACGGTGATGCTGCTGATTGGTGCGCCTTCGCCGGCGCCTTCGGCGAAGGCGATCTTGCGATCGAAAATGAATAGGTCTGGACGCTTCTTGGAGTCAGAAGTGAAATCCTCGTGTGAATTCAAAGGCTTGTCAGAAGCGATGAATGAGTGGTAGTTGAGCCGTTCATCGATAATCCAAAGATTCTGTTGGGAGTACAGGGTATCTTGATCAGTGGAACGCATCGGAAATAGAATATTGTGAACCGCCTCCTCGAGCGGATAGCGATCGGTCTTTTTGTCTGAAGAGAGGGCTTTCTCAAAAAGTTCAATAACGATCTTCCGGTGCATCACATATTGCGCCAGAGCTGATAGGCCAAGTTCGTTGGACTTCTCCATGAATTCGGCAAGACGTTGCCGATACTGTTCATAGTCGTCCTGCTTCGCGGCCTCGGTGAGGAAGCGCGATCCTTCGCGCTTAAGCGTTACTTCCCGCTGGTGCAACTCTCTATGTAGCGCGAGCTCAATGTCGATCTTCGAGGCGTTCGGCGAGATCGATCCCACGAAGCCGTCTATGTAACGCAGCATCGGCTTATACTGTGGCGCCTCGGTGCGAACATAGGCAATGATGCGATCGGTTTTCGCCTTGTTTAGATTGTCGATCAGGTCCGCGAGATCCCTCTCAATATATTCGATGCATTTCGCGCGAATATCGGATCGGCGTAGATCGTCATCTATCGTCAGCTCCGTTTGTGCCTCGTCGACGTCTTCCCTCATTTCGAAATCTGTGCGGAAGTTGTTCACCTTTTCGTTGAGGTAATCGCCCTGAACGACCGCAAGATAGACAAAGGAGTTCCCTTGGGCGTCATGGAGGCGGCCAGACAAGTTGGGAATGTGCTGATCTAGCATTTCAGTGACCACACCGCGCGAGTTCGCCGCATAGATGAGCCGGTGTTTGGATGCCCGGGGTGATGTCAACCGGAACCCGTTGATGTAGAACTGCCTGCCGGATACTTCAAAGTTTTTGCTCGTGGAATCGCTACGGAAATGCTCGCGGAAGACGCCGTTCAGCGATAGCCGTTGTCCTTGGTCGTGAATCTCCACTTCGGGACAATCCGGCTGCATCAGTACGAGGATGAAGTGCTCTGCAAGCCGCTGCGCCAGTTGCTCTACACTGGAAGGACATTCTTGGCTGTACGGCTCCCGAAATCCGGAAAGTTTAACTGAAGTACCTACGCTTCCACGCTCAATCTTGCGGGCACTGGCATTGTCGGGATTGTAGTCAAATCCGAAGCGAAAGTCCCTCTCCCATAGACTTGGCTCCTCCGCCCCATCCTGTGCCCTGAATACGCTATGTATGGTCACCTCATCGAAGGCCTTAAGCCACATGAAGCGCCCAAGCCCCTTTCCCCCGCGGTCGAACTTGTGCTCTGAGTAGGCGGTATTGAAAGAGTCAAAATTGTTGTCGGTGAAACCGATCCCTGTATCGGTAATCTCGAAGCTAACAATTGGCGGATCGTCCAACTCAAGGAGGTCCTGCTGACGCTCCACCGAGATGATGATCTTGTGCTTTCGCTCTCCTTCGAATTCTTGGATTGCCTGGAAGGAGTTCATCACGGCTTCGAACAGGGGCAGTAGCGCCTTCCACTTTGGCAGGTGCGTTTGTCGAATCTGACCCCGGAGATTGGTGCGCAACATGCCAGGGGAGAGAGACATTGTTTTGTTCATTTTTACCCGCCAACCGCAACGAAGCAGCTACATAGCAGATGGATGTTCCCTTGGCATTACGGAAGGCAAGGAGACGGGAAGGCTGCAAGAGCGCTTGTGGTGGAGGGGACGCCGACAGCGGACGTTGAACTTCCAATGTCCGATGTCGTGAGTTGACCCGTTCCGGTCGCATCCCTCACGGGAAAGAACCTCCTCGCTCCATCGAAGACATAGGACGGCCGAGCGCCGATCCCTTCTCACCCTTTCAAAACGGATGCACGACCCAACGACACAGGGTATGTTATCCCCGTCTGGCCGAGGTCCTCGAAGGGGCATGACATGCAGGCAATGCCGATAGCGCATCAGGCCGCGCAACCCGTGGCCGACCCCTCCCTGGCCGGCTATCCGGCCGCTATCCTGTGCTGGCTGCTTTCGGCTGGTGTCTATATCGCGGCCAAATGGGTGGCGCCTGAAATGCCGCCCTGGGGCCTCTGCTTCTGGCGGCTGACGCTTGCTTGCACCATCCTGCTGCCGATTGTGCACCGTCATCACGAGGCGATGATCGGGCTTTTGCGAACGCGCGCCGTGGAGGTCGTCGCCGTGGGGGCGATCGGCCTCACGCTGTGCCAGGGCATGATCTACCATGGCCTCAACCACACCGACGCCACCACGGCCGGCATCATCATGGCGCTGTCGCCTGTCATGACGATGGTGCTCGCCCGTTTCGTGCTTGGCGAGCCGCTCGGGCTGTGGAAGTCGCTTGGCGCGCTGGTTGCGCTTGCCGGGATGATTTTCATCGTCGCCCACGGCAACCTGACGGCGCTGCTGCAACTCAAGCTCAACGCCGGCGAGCTGTGGATCGTCGGCAGCGCGTTCTGCTGGGGCCTCTACACCGTGCTTTTGCGCCGTGCCAAATTCGGCATCGAACTTCTGCCGATGGTCGTGCTGCTGCTCGGCGCCGGTGCGCTGGTCGCCTTGCCTTTCCATTTGTGGGAATTGTTCAACGACGAACGCTCCGCCATGAACATCGACAGCGTTCTCGCGCTCGCCTATCTGGCAGGCCCCGGCGGCGCCCTGATGTACTATCTCTACAACAAAAGCGTGCAAACGCTTGGCGCGAGCCGGGCAAGCATGCTGCTCTACCTGCAGACGGTGTTCGTGGCCATGCTCGCCTATCTGCTGCTCGGCGAGGGCTTGCACGATTACGATCTGGTCGGTGCGGCCTTCATCGTCGCCGGCATCGTGCTTGCCACAATGGTCAAGCCCAGGCCGGCTCAACCCCGCGTGGCGTAGAAGTCTGGCGAGTGACGGCTGTGCGGCGGGTCAACAAAAAACCCGCATGGGCGGCGGGTCACTGGCGCAAATCAGCACCATAGGCAAAAATGTAGCATAGCTGCTCTCACCGGTCAAGAAAAAATTCCTATCGACACCGACACAAACTGCCTGCCCGGACACCTGCATTCCCGACCAAAGGCCGGCGGCGCAACTGCCGTGGAGGCCGACATTTCAACGAAAGTAAATTCAGATCCAACTTGACGGAACATTAGCCATAGCTAATTGTTGATCTGTGCGGCAGGTGGTGCCCTCCATCGCCTGCCGAAGATCGGCCGTCCGATCGGCCCGCGTCCTCCGCCAGAGGCGCGGGCTTTCGGGGCCGCCGCGCAATCCAGCCGGTATTCCGTTCTTCAGCTTCCGATCATTTCGCCAGTCCCTCATCGGGGTTTCGCCGCCTTTTGGCCTTGAGGCTGCGAGCGGCCTGCTCGATTGCCGCGCGGTCGTTGCCCAGGCGGTCGAGCAGTTCCTGCGCCTCGTCGCCCGATATGCCGGTGCGCACCGCCAGCGCCTCGACCTCCAGCACGTCGGTGCTGGCGATCTCGCCGGTTTCGGGCAGTGCGTCATCCGCCGTCAGCGGCAGGGCTGCCTCGCGGTCGATCTCGGCCTCGGCTTGGTGCCAATGCCGCTCAGGGTCGCCTTGCATGCGGCCTTCCCGTTCCCAGATGTGGTAGGCGCGCTCACGAATTCTGTCGTCCCGGTCGTCGCTCATGGTCAGTCCTCCTTGGGGTCAGGGTTGAACGCCGCGCCAATGCGGACGCTCCGGGAAAATCCGCGCGATCGGATCGCCATGCCGGGCGGCGCGCGGGCTCTACTGGCATTGCCGTCTCGGGCCGCCGGAATAGGGCTGGTAGGAATTGTCTTCCGGGCGATAGGAGCGGTAGCGGCTGAAGCAGTAATCGACATGGTCGGCCGAAAGTGCTTCGCCGCCATCGCCGGCAACGTAGACGCCCAGGCCGGCGCCGTTTTCGTCGCCATCGCCGGCAACCGGCGGGACAGGCTGACCGGCTTGGAGATAGGGCGAGACGCAGCGACGCAGCTGCCCGCTGTAGGAGAGGTAGCTGTTGTCGTCCGGATGGTAGGAGCGATAGCGGCTGGCGCACCAGGCGAGATGCGGAGGCGGCAGGTCGGCTGCCTTGGGCGCGATGGCGCCGGTGACGGTGGGGTCGGGCGGTGTTTCCTGCGGTTTGGCGGGGATGTCGGGCGGCGCGGACTGTTTGGCCGGCAGGCGTTCCAGGCCCTGCCCGGCCTTGTTCACCGGCCGCGCCTTTTTGGTCCACAGCTCCGCCACGCTGACGGTGGCCGTTGCCTGCCGCGGCGGCTTTGCGGCAAGCAGCCAGGCCGCAAAACCCAGTCCGCTGCCGAAGACCGCAAGGGTCAGCACGAAGCCGCAGACCAGTCCCAAAACCGCTTTCACGACACGCTCCTTAAGTCCCTGCTCATAGAATGCGGGGCCTCAAGGCTGGTTCCAGAAAAACGCCGGGGCGCACGCGCCGGCGCTGCCGCCTGGCGGGCCCGGCAAGAGCCGCCAAGGGAGGCTCAAAGGAGCGCCCAGACACAGTTCAGAAACAATATTCAACAGTTCGGAAAAACTGCCGAAAAGATCGGATGGCATAAGCATCCCACAACAACTGGAAAAATGGCCGTGCCGGGCGATGCCCGGCCTGGACGGGAAAGCATGGAAATGGATCACGGTGTCGATATCGCCGAACTGGACGCGGAACGATCGGGGCTGGAAAGCGGCCCGGCAGATGTCGATGCGCCGGTAAAAACGGCCCCCGCGACAGCCAGGCGCGGGCAGATTCTGACGGGCGCCGACTTTGCCCGGCAAGGCCTGCCCGGCGAGCGGCTCGACACCGTCTTCGAACAGCTCGCCGACATGTTTGCAGCGCTGCCGGCGGTGATCTCGGACGGGCATGTCTGGACCTATCGGGAACTGGACAGCCGTGCCAACCAGTTCGCCCGCCTGCTGGTCAAGCGCGGCGTGCGGCCGGGCGACCGCGTCGGCCTCATTCTCGACCGCTCGGCGGAGACCTATGTCGCGCTGCTCGCCGTGATGAAGGCGGGCGCTGCCTTCGTGCCGCTGGCCACCGCCTTCCCCGAGGAGCGGATGGCGCTCATCATCGAAGACGCCGGCGTCAGCCTGATCGTCACCATCGCCGCCTATGCGTCGCGCGCCGGTCAACTGCCCGTCCCGCATCTGCTGATCGACAGCACTGCCGCCGAAATCTCCAGACAGTCCGACGCGCCGCTGAAGCCGCATGCGAAGGCCGCTTCTTCGGACGACACCTGCTACATCCTCTACACCTCGGGCACCACGGGCAAGCCCAAGGGCGTGGTCATCAAGCACCAGAGTTTCGTCAACTTCATCCGCGTCGCCGCCGCCTCCTACGGCTACCGGCCGGGCGACCGCGTCTACCAGGGCATGACCATCGCCTTCGACTTTTCCTCCGAGGAGATCTGGGTGCCGTTCGTCGCCGGCGCGACGGTGGTGCCGGCACCGGGCCAGATGCCGCTGGTGGGCGAGGAACTGGCCGATTTCCTGCGCCTCCACGACATCACCTGCATCGCCTGCAGCCCGACGCTGCTGTCGTCGATGACGTCGGATGTGCCCAGCCTGCGCACGCTGCTGGTCGGCGGCGAGGCCTGCCCGCACAATCTGGTGGTGCGCTGGTCGAAGCCGGGGCGGCAGATCCTCAACACCTATGGCCCGACCGAGGCGACCGTCACCGCCACCATGGGCGCGCTGACGCCTGACAGTCCCGTCACCATCGGCGCGCCGCTGCCGACCTATTCGATCGTCATTCTCGACGCATCGCTGCCGCAGCTTGCCGAGCCCGGCGAACTGGGCGAGATCGGCATTGCCGGCATCGGGCTCGCGGTCGGCTATCTCAACAGGCCCGACCTGACCGAACAGAAATTCATCGCCGATTTCGTCGGCCTGCCGAACAACCCGTCGAAGCGCATCTACCGCACCGGCGACCTTGGCCGCATCAACGACCAAAGCGAGATCGAGTATAACGGCCGCATCGACACCCAGGTGAAGATCCGCGGCTACCGCATCGAGCTCGGCGAGATCGAGGCGGTGCTGCTCGACCAGCCCGAAATCGCCCAGGCCGCCGTCACCACCTGGGAGATCGAGCCCGGCCGCGTCGAACTCGTCGCCTATTTCGCAGCGAAGGCCGGCCAGAAGGCGATCTCGCGCGCGGACCTCGCCAGGACGATGAAGCGGCGGCTGCCCGACTACATGGTGCCCTCCTATCTGGAGGAACTGCCTGTTATCCCGATGACGGTCTCCAACAAGGTGGATTTGCGCCAGCTGCCGAAGCCGACAAGCGTGCGGCTTTCGGGCGATCGCGCCATGGTCGCGCCCGGCAATGACGACGAGCGTTTCATGGCCGACGCGCTGGCCGCGGTGCTGAAATTCGAAGAAGTGTCCGTCGAGGACAATTTCTTCGACGATCTCGGCGCCAACTCGCTGCTGATGGCGCATTTCTGCGCGCGCCTGCGCACCAGGAAGGAATGGGCGACGGCGTCGATGCGCGACATCTATCTCCACCCGACCGTGGCGCGGCTGGCGCTGCATCTGGGCGTGGCGGACGAGATGACGACGGCCACCAACGAGCCCGTCCTCACCCGCCGGGCCTCGAATTTCGCCTACTG
Source organism: Mesorhizobium sp. M7A.F.Ca.MR.176.00.0.0 (assembly GCF_004023165.1). Lineage (NCBI taxonomy): Bacteria > Pseudomonadati > Pseudomonadota > Alphaproteobacteria > Hyphomicrobiales > Phyllobacteriaceae > Mesorhizobium > Mesorhizobium sp. M7A.F.Ca.MR.176.00.0.0. The sequence continues at coordinate 38,132 of NZ_RZTC01000055.1, forward strand.
GACCTGCGGCGCCGCACAGCTGCTGTTTTACGCGCTCTACAGCTATGGCGCCCTGTGGGCGGTCAATGACGGCCTCAACTGGATGTATGACGCGCTCGACGATCCGCTGCAGCTCTACATCAGGTGCGTGGCGCTTTCGGCCGCCGTGTTCTTCGGCATGTCGGGCTTTGCCGTCCTCGCCAAATGGGTGCTGGTCGGCCGCTGGAAGGCGGAGGCGTTTCCCATCTGGGGCGTGCGCTACTTCCGCTTCTGGGTGGTCAAGACATTGATCCGCACCGCGCCCGTCGTGCTGTTCCGCGGCAGCCCGCTCTACAGCATCTACCTGCAGCTTCTCGGCACCAAGCTCGGCAAGAACGCCGTCATCGAATCGAAATCCGTGCCCGTCTGCACGGATCTCATCTCGATCGGCGCCAACACCATCCTGCGCAAGGAATCCATGATTCTCGGCTTCCGGGCGCAGTCCGGCTATATCCACACCGGGCCGCTGACCATCGGCCGCGATGCCTTCGTCGGCGTCGGCTCGACGCTCGACATCGACACCCGGATCGGCGACGGCGCCCAGCTCGGCCATTCGTCCTCACTGCACCGCGGCCAAAGCATCCCCGACGGCGAACGCTGGCATGGCTCGCCGGCCGTGCCGACCACGGCCGACTATTGCAAGGTGCGCAATGTCGATCCGTCCAACATCAGGCGCTTCCTGTTTGAAGCGGTGCAGCTGATCGGGCTGTTTGCCATCGTCACTCCCTTGCCGCTCTTGTTCCACAGCTATTGGGAAAATGTCGGCGACGACTACCAGGAAACGATCGGCGTCGTCGCGATCGGCACCACGGTCACGCTGTTCGGCTACATCGCCGCATCCTTCCTGGCGGCGACGCTGGTGCCGCGCCTGGTCAGCCTGCTGTTGAAGCCCGGCCGCACCTACACGCTGTACGGCTTCCGCTACTGGCTGCAGACCGTCGCTGAATTCTCGAGCAACTCGCGCGTACTCGGCCTGCTGGCCGGCGACAGCTCGGCCATCGTGCACTATATCAGGGCGATCGGCTGGAACCTCAACAAGGTGGTGCAGACCGGCTCCAATTTCGGCTCCAACCAGCAGCACGAAAACCCGCTTCTGTGCGAGATCGGCACCGAGACCATGGTGTCGGACGGGCTGTTCATGATCAACATGCACAAATCCGCCTCCGCCTTCCGGCTCGAGCCGACGAGGATCGGTGAGCGCAACTATCTCGGCAACAACATCTACTATCCGCCGGACGGGCGCACCGGCGACAACGTCCTGCTCGGCACTAAGGTGATGATCCCCATTGACGGGCCGCTGCGCGAGAATGTCGGGCTTCTGGGTTCCCCTGCCTTTGAAATCCCGCGCATGGTGAACCGCGACAAGGAACTCATCGCGGGCGTCGACGAAGACGACCGGCGCCGGCGCATCCCGCACAAGAACCGCCACAATCTGGTGACGATCCTGCTCTTCGTGGCAACGCAATGGGTCATGCTGTTCGCCACGCTGGCGATCTGGGACCGGGCGCTGAACTACTACACCGAATGGGCCGAGGTCGCGCTGTTCGTCGCCGTGCTCCTGACCTCGGCGATCACCATTCCGTTCTACATCTTCGTGGAGCGGGCGAGCCTTGGTTTCGGCCGGCTGAAGCCGCAGATGACGACGATCTACGACGTCGCCTTCTGGCGCCACGAGCGCCACTGGAAGCTGGCGGATTCGCCGATCGTGCGGCTGTTCGCCGGCACGCCGTTCCGGCCGATGATCCTGCGCATGCTGGGCGTCAAGGTTGGCAAACGGGTCTATGACGGCGGCAGCAACCTCACCGAACGCTCGCTGGTGGAGATCGGCGACGACGCCACCCTCAACGAGGGCTGCGTCATCCAGGCCCATTCGCTGGAGGAAGGCGCCTTCAAGTCCGACTTCATCCGCATCGGCAAGGGCTGCACGCTCGGACCTTCAGCCTTTGTCCACTACGGCGTCGTGATGGGCGAAGGCTCGGTGGTCGATGTCGACTCCTTCGTCATGAAGGGCGAAGAGCTGGAGCCCAACTCCATATGGCGTGGCAACCCGGCCAAGCTGCACCGCTTCGTCGAGCCGATCACCGACGATGGCTCCAAGGCATCGGCCCGGGCATCGGCTTGAAAAAGGGCATCGGCTTGAACACCGGAGACATCCGTCTCGTTGCCGTGACCGAGGCCAACCGTGCCCTGGTCACGGCCCTGGAACTCGCCCCGAAGCAGAGGGATTTCGTCGCCGGCAATGCGGCGTCGCTGGAAGAAGCCGAAACCGACGCAGACGCGCGGCCACGCGTCGTCATGGCCGGGACCCGTGTCGTCGGTTTCCTCATGTACGAGGCGCCCGAGGATGACGACGAGGCGCGCATCTACCGCTTCATGATCGACCGCGCTTCTCAAGGCAAAGGCTACGGCAAGGCCGCGCTGCGCGAAGTGCTGGGCGAAATCCAGGGGCTCGGCCACATCAGCCACGTTTCGATCTGCTACGAACTGGAGAATGATGCGGCGCGAAACCTCTATCGCAGCGCCGGTTTCGTCGAAGAAGGGCTCGACGAGGACGGAGAGATGATCGCCGATCTCGCTTTGCCGGCACGGACGCACGAGCCGTGACGCGGCTGCCCGAGGAAATCGCCTTGGCCGAAGCGATGACCGCCATCGCACCCAAGAGTATCCGGGTCGGATGCCGGCTTATACGCGATGGCGACGACGGCCATCTGCTGCCCGGGGAAGCGAACTCCATCGCCGCGCGTCAACCGGCCATGCGGCGCGCCAGCGGCGCGGCCCGGTGGATCGCGCACGGACTGCTGGCGGAGCTTGGCGCCGGCGACGTCGCCATCCTGCGCGCGCCAACGGGCGCGCCGGTCTGGCCCGACGGGATAACCGGTTCACTCGCTCACGACGACGACATGGCCGTGGCGGCGATTGCACCGATTGGCGATATCGCCTCGCTCGGCATCGACGTCGAGCCCGCGCAGCCTCTCCCGGATGATATTTTGGCGCTCGTGACAACGCCCGCGGACCGCACGGACGCAGCCGACCGGCATCTTGCCGGCCGCATTCTCTTTGCCGCCAAGGAAGCCGTCTACAAGGCCGTCTATCCGCTCGATCGCGAGGTGCTTGGTTATGAGGACATCACCGTCGACCTGAACGCAGGCCAGGCGACGACGAAGACAGGCCGCAAGGCCAGCCTCGCCTACTGCGTTGCCCCGCGCGTGGTGGTGCTGGCGTTTGTCGATGGAGATGGGGTTTGGGGTCTGCGCGATTATTCTGCTGCGCTACGGCGTCATGAGTTCCTAGCCGAACGCGGCAATCGTTGACGTTGGCGCTGCCCCTCACTGTCCTGCCGGACATCTCTCCCCGTATAGTGACGGGGAGAGAGGGGCCGGTGTCCGAACCGGATAGATAGGTAACAGAATGGACTGATTAGATGGGTGACAGTTT
>NZ_RZTC01000056.1:0-3704 GCF_004023165.1 Mesorhizobium sp. M7A.F.Ca.MR.176.00.0.0
CGGGTCTCCGCGACGGAGCTTCGCTCCTGCTCCGCCCGTGGATGACGAAGGTGGGAAGGCTTCGGGGAGTTACCCGTCGATCCTCAGCGCGAAGGGCGTGCCTTCAAAGGCATCCGCACCGCGGCCGATCGATTCGATCGCCTCGATCATGCGGCCGTTGCGATCAAGCAGCGCATCGGCCACCGCGATCAGTCGCGGATTGGGTGTTGCCGAGGGCGACAGCGCCCGCAGCGTCCGCGCCAATTCGGCCTCGTCGCGTTTCGGCGCCAATGCGGCCGCGATGATATAGGCCGAAGCCGTCGAGCGGCTGATGCCGGCATAGCAATGCACGAGCATCGGCCTTGCCCGGTCCCAGCGGCGCGCGAAATCGAGCAGGTTGCGGACATGCTCCTCGCCCGGCATGGTCATGCCGTCCTGCGCCGCCGCGATGTCATGCATGACCAGATGCAGATGATTTTCTTTCGATATCGAGGCCGGCCGGACCACCGCCGTTCCGGCGGCAAGCAGCGACAGCATGCAGTCGGCGCCGCTCCTGGCCACCGTTTCCTCAATCTTTGCCAGCGAGCAGACATGGATCATTGTTTCGAACCCTTCGATTGATGCTCGTGCCGCGACGCCCATTCGGCAAGAACGGTCTCGAGCCGCTGCCATTCCTCCTCACTCCCCGGCAGGCCGGCGCGCAGAACGTCAGGCCGATCGGCAAAATGGCGAAGCAGGATGCCGCGCTCGCCAAGCGCGGCAAACAAATCGGCGGCATGCGGCAGGCGAAGAAACCGGAACAGCGTGGTGCCGCCCATAACGGGAATACCGAAGCGGCCGAACAGCGCATCGAGGCGCGCCGATTCATCAGCCAGCGCCGTCCGCATCGCGTCCTGCCAGTCGATGTCGGCAAGCGCGCGAATGCCGTATTCCAGCGCCGGGCCGGCAACGGCCCATGGCCCGAATTGTGTTTCCAGCCGTTCGACCGTCACAGCATCGGAAAGTGCAAAACCGAGCCGCAGGCCGGCTAGACCAAAGAACTTGCCGAACGAGCGCAGCACGACGACGCCGCCCTGGCCGACATCGCCGCAGAGGCTATGCTCGCGCGGCCCAACATCCATGAACGCCTCGTCGACAACCAGCAGCCCGCCCTTGGCGCGCAATCCGGCAGCCAGAGCCAGCAACCGGTCGCGCTCGATGACACGTCCATCCGGATTATTCGGATTGACCATGATGGCAAGGTCGGCGTCCGCCAGGTCAGCGAAATCGCCGACCTCGGTCACCGCGTGCCCGGCGATCACTGCTGCGCGGGCATGTTCGGCGTAGGTCGGACCCAGCACCAGCGTCCTTCCGGGGGTAATCAGCGAGGCGACGCGCGGCAACAGGATCTGCGTGCCCGGTGCCGCCACGATGTTGGCTGGCGACGGCGCCCCATAGGCACTGGCAGCGATCTCTGTCAGCTCACGCGTGCGCGCGGCTTCCGGCAACCGCGACAGCGAGGTGGCGGGCAGGTCGAAAAGCGGGTAGGAGTGCGGATTGATACCGGTCGAGAGGTCGACGAATGGCAGCAGGGCGTTGGGGAAAAGCGCCCTCGCGCGGCCAAGACTTCCACCATGGTCCACAACCGCCCCATTAAGAAGCTTCATGTCAGTCCTGATCGCTTTCCTGTCATTGGCCGTCGAATTCGCCCTCGGTTACCCCGACTGGCTGTTTCGCGCCATCGGCCATCCGGTGACGTGGTTCGGCAGGCTGATATCCTTTCTCGACCGCAGGCTCAACCGCGCCACTGATCCCGACGCGCTGCGTCGCAAGCGTGGTGTCCAGGCGCTGCTGGTCATCGTGCTGGTGCCGGCGATAATTGGCCTGGGCGTGCAGATCCTGTTCTGGTTCGTTCCCATGGGCCTGGTCATCACTGCCCTTCTGGCAACGTCGCTTCTGTCGCAGAAGAGCCTCTATGAGCATGTCGAGGCTGTGGCGGACGCGCTCGACACCGGTGGCCTCGCTCTGGCCCGCCTTGCCGTTTCGCGAATCGTCGGCCGCGACCCTGAAACGCTCGACAGGGCCGGCGTCTGCCGCGCCGCGATCGAGAGCCTGGCTGAGAATTTCTCCGACGGCATCGTCGCCCCCGCCTTCTGGACCGGCGTCGGCGGCCTGGCCGGCGGCGCCGCCTACAAGGCCGCCAACACCGCCGATTCGATGATCGGCCACCGCACCCCGCGCCACGAGGCCTTCGGCTGGGCGGCGGCGCGCTTCGACGACTGGATCAATCTGCCGGCGTCGCGGCTGACGGCGCTGCTGATCGTGCTGGCGGCGTTCTTCGTCAAAGGCGCTGATGCGAAAAATGCCTGGCATGCGGTGTGGCGCGACGCGAAAAAACACCGCTCACCCAATGCCGGCTGGCCGGAAGCGGCGATGGCCGGTGCGCTCGGCCTGGCGCTCGCCGGGCCGCGCAGCTACGGCGGCGTGCTCGTGGACGACGTCTTCATGGGCGAAGGTGGGCGGCGCGAGGCCGACAGCGTCGACATAAGGCGAGCGCTGAAACTCTATCGCGTCGCCGACTATCTGCTGATCGCGCTGTTTGGGTTGGTCGCGGTCATGGTCATCGTGGCGTGATCTACTTCACCCTCCCCCTTGTGGGGAGGGTAAGAAACGCTCAGAACTCGATCCCCTGCTGCGCTTTCACGCCTGCGGAAAAATGGTGCTTGGTCACGCCCATTTCGGTGACGAGGTCGGCGGCCTCAATCAGCGCCGGCTTGGCGTTGCGGCCGGTGACCACGACATGCAGGCCCTCACGCCGCGCCTTCAACGCCACAACCACTTTGTCCAGGTCGAGATAATCGTAGCGCAGCGCAATGTTCAGTTCGTCGAGCACCAGCAGGCTGATCGACGGATCGGCCATCAGTTCGAGCACCTTGGCCCAGGCGGCTTCGGCGGCGGTGATGTCGCGCTTCAGGTCCTGCGTTTCCCAGGTGAACCCCTCGCCCATCGCGTGCCAGACGACGCGGTCGCCGAAGGCGGCGAAGGCGTCCTTCTCGCCGGTGTGCCACTTGCCCTTGATGAACTGGACGACGCCGACGCGCTTGCCGTAGCCGAGCATCCGCAGCGCCAGGCCGAAGGCAGCCGTGGTCTTGCCCTTGCCGGGACCGGTGTTGACGATCAGCAATCCCTTCTCGACCGTCTTGCTCGCCACCTCGGCATCCTGCACCGCCTTGCGCTTGGCCATCTTGGCGCGGTGGCGTTCTTCGTCCTTATCGTCGATGTCGGTCATGTCATTTCACCTTGAGCGGCAGCCCCGCCACCATCAGCAGCACCATGTCGGCGACGGCGGCGACCTGCTGGTTGAGCCGGCCGGCGGCATCGCGAAACCGGCGCGCCAGTGCATTGTCCGGCACGATACCTTGGCCGACTTCATTGGATACCACGAACCATGGCCCGCGCGGCCGCGACAGCACCTCCGCCAATCGCCGGCATTCCAGCTCGAAATCGTGTTCAGCCAGCATGTGGTTGGTCAGCCACAGCGTCAGGCAGTCGACAAGCACCGGCCGATCCTCCGGCAAGGCGGCAAGCGTACCGGCGAGATCGAGCGGTGCGTCGATGGTCGTCCAGCCTTCGCCGCGCCGCGATCGGTGCAACGCGATGCGTTCATGCATCTCGTCATCATAGGCTTGCGCCGTGGCGACATAGATCCAGGGAGGCGGCAAGGCGGTCGCCAAAATTTCGGCGTC
>NZ_RZTC01000056.1:3736-41470 GCF_004023165.1 Mesorhizobium sp. M7A.F.Ca.MR.176.00.0.0
CTTGCCGGAGCGCGCACCGCCGATGAGGAAGGTCAGTGTCTTGCGATCAGGCAAAGCTGTCGCGCAGGCTGGTCGCGGTGCCGGTGAAGCGGCCACGCACCACACCGACGACCGCGCCGAGCACCAGCCAGAACACCAGATTGGTCACGGTCACCGCCACCACGAACTGGTGATGCAGCCCTTCCGGAATCGCCGTCTCGTAACTGCCGGGCTGCGGCGCACCGACAATATGCGGCGCGACGATCAAAAGGACGGCAAGGATCGCCAGCGGCAGCGACTTGCGGAACGCGATCAGGCCGAGACCGGCGGCGGTCGCCGCCACCGTTGCCCACCACCAGATCTGGCGCTGGGTGAGATCGGCGGCCGGCATGGCCGGCAGTTCCGGCGGCAGGCCGAGGCCAGGCGCCAGCGTGAACACGGCGAAGCCGGCCAGGCCCCAGAACACGCCCTGGCGCCAGCCACCGATGCCGCCGGCGAATTCGGAGACCGCGACCAGGATCAAGGCGAAGCCGATGCCGGTGACAATGTTGGCAAGCACGCTGAAGGCGAAACGCTCGAAACCGTCTGCCGGCGCCCAGCCTTCGTCTGCCGGAGCGGCTTCCGCCGCCGGGGCAGCAGAGTTCATGGCATCTCCCGCCGGTGCAGTTGTGCTCATGGCATTGCTATCCGTTGCGGCCGGAGCGGCATGGTCATGGTGATGCCCGCCGCCCGCCTGTTCGTAGACTTCCGCCTTCAGGATCAGCGGCACGGTGGCATAGGCTTGCAGGCAGGCGAGGACGACGCCGGCCACGAGCCCTGCGATCGCCGCGATGAACACGACGTTGCGAAACAGGTTCATGATGTCAGCCCCTCGTCAGTGGCAGGGAAACGCCATCGAATGGCGATAGTCGTGAGCCGCATTGTGGACCGCATCGATATGCGAGAAGCCGACAAAGCCCATCACGAAAACGCCGAGCAGCGCGGCAAGAGCGAGCTGCATGAAGCGCGACTGCGAGGAGACGGAGGTGCCGAGGGAGACGGAAGCGGTAGTCATGTCTTGTCCTTTCGCCCTCCACCCGAGGGCATCGAAGTCAGTTTCCTGTCGCCGGCAGGTCTCCTGGCTCACGGATCAGCGTCCTTCCCCACCTTCCCGAAGAAAAAATCCTCAGTGGTGTATGGGGAGGACTACCGCACACAGTTGCGGGGGCAGCCACGGCATTGGGCGAAATTCGCCCTCACCGCATTCCCTCTTGGCTCCAAAATGGAACCGGCGACACCGATGATTATAGGCAGAATCCTCGCTTCCGGCAAACCAAATTCCGCCGGTGACCATTGCGAATGCGCCATGAAGGTCAAAGTGATTTCGGCAGATAGCGCCACGTCACAAAGCCGCAGACCGCCGCCAGCAGACCGAGCGTGACGAACACCGAGCCCAGGCCGAAGAAGGCCAGCGCCACTGAATAGACCAGCGGCGGCGTCAACTCGGAAAAGTCGAGATAGGTGCGGTAGACCGCTGCCATCTGAGATCTTTCATAGGAGCGCACCGAGCGCATGAAGGCGGTCGAGCCGAGGGCGTCGAGCGCAATGGTGAAGAAGGCACCGCAGAGCAGGAAGGTGCCGGTAAGCAGCGGCACGGTTTCGCCGACGAAGCCCGCCGCCAAAAGCGCGGCCGACATGGCGAAATAGGCGAATGTCATAGTCCCGCGGCCACCAAAGCGCTTTCCTGCCTTGCCCCAGAAAATCGCCATGAACAACAGCGCATTGCCGGCCGAAACCAGCAGGCCGCCGGCCAGCTTACCCTCACCTGTGATGACCATGAACAGCGGCCCATAGACGAAGAACGTCGTCCAGAAGCAGGAGCGGCCGAAGGCGATCAGCCAAGCCAGCCTGAGCCTGGGCTGCGCCACGAAGCGGCCGATATTGGCGAGCGGATTGACGGGGCGCGTCTTGCCCGGACGGATAGACTGGTTGTCGCCGAGGCGGTAGGTCCAGAACAGCGCCAGCAGGGCAAACGCGAACACCGCGACCGCACCATGCGCGGCATAGATGCCGAAGCGCGTGTAGAGGAGGATGCCGAGCGTCGGCCCACCGGTCCAGGCCAGCATCGACCACGCCATGCGCAGCGATTCGGCCTGCATGAAGTCGGTCTTGCGGATGTGGTCCATGATGTAGAGATTGAGCGTGATCGACAGCGCGCTGGCGCCCATCACCCGGCACAGCATGCCGGCCAGTTGCCCGGCAAGCGTGTCGGTGACGAAGAACAGCGAGCCGACGGCCAGCAGGCAGGCGCCTGATGTGTAGACCCAGCGCCGGGCAAAACGGCGGATCAGCATCGGCATGAACAATGTCACCGACAGGCCGAGCATCGCCACGACTGTGTAGAGCATCGACACGATCTGCTCGTTGTGCAGGATCTCGTAGGCCTGGATCGGGATGACGCTCGACACCGTGGCGCGGGCGAAGGATTCGACCGCATAGAGCGACGCGAAGGTGCGCGCGTCCGCGGCCTTGAGAGCCGGCAGCCAGATCGGATGGCGCACATGGGTGGACATTGCTTTCCCCGAAGCAGATTCACCGGGTCAAATCTGACGTGGCGATCCCAGCGCCAATAAGAGGAAACCGACGCGCATCCGGCAAAAGCGAAGCCGGCCAAAGGCTTCCCTGCACTGGCCCAATGCCGCGGCTGATCCGGGTTGTCGGCAGAGTTGCCGGTCTTCTTTTGTGCCGGGCAACCGTGATAGTCCTCCAGCGGGGCTGAATCAGAATGCGAGACCATGAGCATCCAAACGCCGACCGCACCCGTTCCGGATCGACCAAAGCGCATCGTCGCTATCGACATCGTGCGCGGCATCGCGCTGATCGCCATGGCGAGCTACCATTTCACCTGGGATCTGGAGTTCTTCGGCTACACCGATCCCGGCCTGACCGCCTTCGGCTGGTGGAAGATCTACGCGCGCGGCATCGCCTCGACCTTCCTGTTCCTGGTCGGCGTCAGCCTGTACCTCGCCCATGGCCGACAAATCCGCTGGAACGGCTTCTGGAAGCGATTCGCCATGGTCGCGGGAGCCGCGATCGCGATATCGGTCGTCACCCGGATCGCCACGCCGGATGGATTCATCTTCTTCGGCATCTTGCATGAGATCGCGCTGGCCAGCCTGCTCGGCCTCGCCTTCCTGCGCCTGCCGGCTTTGTTGACGCTGGTCGTCGCCGGGCTCGTCATCACGGCGCCTGTCTATCTGCGCCTCGAGGCGTTCGATCACCCATGGCTGTGGTGGGTAGGCCTGTTGGCGAACAATCCACGCTCCAACGACTACGTTCCGTTGTTTCCATGGTTCGGCGCCGTGCTTGCGGGCATCGCGATGACGAAACTCGCCACCGGTTCAGGCGTACTTGCCCGGCTTGCCGAATTGGCGCCCGGTCGCTGGGCCAACCCGCTGGTCTTTATCGGCCGGCACAGCCTGGCGTTCTACCTGATCCACCAGCCATTGCTGATCGGCTGCATGTGGCTGTTCTCGCAGATCATGCCGGCACAGGTCGAAACCCCGCAGGTGAATTTCCTCAAAACCTGCCAGCTGTCCTGCGAGCAGTCGCGCGACACCGAGTTCTGTACGAGCTACTGTGTCTGCATGCTCGATACGCTCGAGGGTGAGGCGACGCTTGATCGGCTCTACAACAACGACCAGACTGCGGAATGGAAGACGCATCTGTCCGATCTCGCCGGCATGTGTACCGCCAAGACCGACAGCAAGTTGATGGAGGAAGGGGTCAAATGACCGAGAACCAGCCGAAGCCGGGGCTCATACCGTGGCCGCCGCTGATCTACACCGCCGCCATCGCCATCAGCATCGCGCTGGGCCTGCTCTATCCCCTGCCCTGGATCGGTGACCTCCTGGGCGATATTCTTTTCGCCACCGGCTGGGTGGCGCTGTTTGCCGTCGCCGCGCTCTGGGTCACCGCGATCCGCGCCATGGTCCGCGCCAAGACCACGCTGAACCCGAACGCTGTGCCCGATCACCTGGTCACCACGGGTCCCTTCGGCATCACCCGCAATCCGATGTATCTGGCCAACACCCTGCTGTTGATCGGGGTCGCCTTTGTCTCGGGCATCGTGTGGTTCCTGCCGCTCGCATTCATCGCCGCCTATGCCACGCAAAAAATGGCGATCGAAGGCGAGGAAAAGGTGCTGGCGGCAAAATTCGGCAAGAAGTACCGCGACTACGCCAAACGCGTGCGCCGCTGGATCTGATCTGGCGCCCCTGGTTTCCATCGCGGAAAGTTTTTGACAGGTGCACACTTCGGCGATTAGCGAACTTCGTCATCCTAGGGCGAAGCAGGAGCGCAGCTCCGTCGCGGAGACCCTAGGATCCATGCCGTGACCTCGGTCGAGGAGTGCAGCGGAGCAAAGTTCTGCGCCGTCGCGGTGCATTGCAGTCATGGCATGGATCCTAGGGTCTGCGCCGCGTCGCTACGCTCCTTGCTCCGCCCTAGGATGACGAAGGAATAGACGTCTCCGCTAATTCCGAACGCTAACGCGCGACAGAATCCAGTCCGCTCAGGTATTCACGCCAAGCTCAACCAGCCGCTCCACACAAGATTCCTCGGCCTGGTCGAGTTCAGCCAGCGTCTCCTCGAGGTCGCGGCGCTTCTGCCGGAGATCCTCGCGCTTTTCCTCGATGCGCTTGATCATCAGGTTGAGCTGGCCGACTTCGCCGGGCGGCTCCTTGTACATCTGGATGATTTCGCGGATTTCGTTGATCGAGAAACCAAGCCTCTTGCCGCGCATGATCTGACGGATGAGGTGCCGGTCGGAGGGGCGAAACAGCCGCGTGCGGCCACGCCGCACCGGCTGCACCAGCCCTTCGTCCTCGTAAAAGCGCAGCGTCCGCGTCGACACGTCGAACTCGCGGGTCAACTCGGTGATCGAATAATATTCTCGCATTGCCACTCCCGCACGCCGAAACCAAGGGGCGATCGCCATGCCGGCGTCACCCTTATGTCCCGAACCAAAACCCGTGCCATGCCGGAATCGACATGGCGCCCCGCGCAAGCCTCGCACGGCATTTACGTAAAAGTCAATTAAGCCAAAAGGCGTGCCTTCAGGGCACACCGAACCACCAGGTGGCAATGCCGAGAAATGCAAAGAAGCCGACGACGTCGGTAACCGTGGTGACAAAAACTGCCGAAGCGACCGCCGGATCGATCTTGAAACGATCGAGCAGCAGCGGGATCAGGATGCCGGCCAGAGCGGCCACGAACATGTTGATGATCATCGCCGCCGCGATGATGCCGCCCAGATTGGGGTCACGGAACCAGGCTGCCGCAACGATGCCGATCAGGATGGCGAAGACGATGCCGTTGATGAAGCCGACACCCATCTCGCGGCGAATGATGCGGCCGGCATTGTAGATGTCGAGATCCCTGGTCGCCAACGCCCGGACGGTGACGGTCATGGTTTGCGAGCCGGCATTGCCGCCCATGCCGGCGACGATCGGCATCAGCACCGCCAGTGCGACGATATGTTCGATCGTGCGGTCGAACAGACTGATCACCGACGCCGCCAGGAACGCGGTCAGAAGGTTGATCAGCAACCACGGAACGCGTGAGCGCGAGGTCGAAAAGATGCTGTCGGAAAGCTCCTCGTCGCCGACGCCGCCCATGCGCATCAAGTCTTCTTCGGCCTCCTGCTGGATGACGTCGACAACATCGTCGATGGTCAGAACGCCAACCAGCCGTTCGTTCTCGTCGACGACTGCGGCCGACAAAAGATCGTACTGCTCGAATTCCCGTGCAGCCTCTTCCTGGTCCATGGTGGCCGGAATGGCGTGCCGCGTCTCGTGCATCACTTCCTCGACCTTGACCGAACGCTTGGTGCGCAGGATCTGGTCGAGGTCGATGGCGCCGAGCAGCTTGAAGCTCGGATCGATGACGAAGATCTGGCTGAAGCGCTCGGGCAGATTCTGGTCGTCGCGCATGTAGTCGATGGTCTGGCCGATCGTCCAGAACGGCGGCACCGCGACGAACTCGGTCTGCATGCGGCGGCCGGCCGTCTCTTCGGGATAGTCGAGCGAGCGGCGCAGTCTGATCCGCTCGGTGAACGGCAGCTGCGACAGGATCTCGTCCTGATCCTCCCTCTCGAGGTCTTCGAGAATGTAGACGGCGTCGTCGGAATCGAGCTCCTGTACCGCCTGCGCGATCTGCGCATTGGGCAGACTGTCGACGATCTCCATACGGATCGCCTCGTCGACCTCGGTCAGCGAGGAGAAGTCGAAATCGGCGCCCAGGAGCTCGACCAGCGCGTGGCGCTGTTCGGGATGCAGCGCCTCGAGCAGGTCGCCGAGTTCCGACTGGTGCAGGTCGTCGACTTCATGCTTGAGGGTCAGCGTGTCGCGGTCGGCGATCGCCGCGCCAATCCGCGCCAGGAAGGACGAAAGCACGGCGCCGTCCTCGCCATAGATGTCGGCGTGGTGCTCCTCGGCGGCCCTGGCGCCAATCGTCCGTTCGTGCTCGCCTTCCACCAGCGCCTCCCGCCACAAGAATCCCGGAAAAGGTGCAAATCAGGTCTAGAGCATCGGACCCAAAGGGGAAACCGGTTTTGGGAGAATCCGTCGCTCAAAAAGAAAGTGGCGTAAAGCGCGGGAATATCAAACGAAATGCGCCCGGCCCGCAGCGGGCGGAGCTTGCACAATCGGGATCTGGGAAGGAAAATGGTGCGGTCGAGAAGACTCGAACTTCCACGGGTTGCCCCACAGCGACCTCAACGCTGCGCGTCTACCAATTCCGCCACGACCGCACGTGGTAGAGCCGGAACCGACCGGCTCGCGGCGTGTAGCAAATCGTTTCCGGCGAAACAAGTGCACGGCAAGCAATAATGTCAGGCGATTGGCATAATGCTCCACAGGGTCCGAACGCAGCGCCGGAACTGGACGTTTGCGCCTGATATCGCCATATGGAAGGCAAGTTGATGTCACCCAAAGGTGCGAGGCGGTTTTGGGACGCGACATGCATAAGCGAAAAGACGATACGCCATGCCCGAACGCAGCCAGATCGCCACGTCGTTCCTGCCGCTCCCCTGTTCAGCACCGGTCGAATGGCTGATCGAGCCCGGCCTTACCGCCTATCCCGAAGCACTTGCCTTCATGGAGGCGCGCGCCGAGGCGATCCGCAGCGGCGCTGCCGGCGAAATGGTCTGGCTGGTCGAACACCCGCCGCTCTACACGGCCGGCACCAGCGCTCGCGGCGAGGATCTGATCGACGCCAGCCGCTTCCCGGTGTTTGCAGCCGGCCGCGGCGGCGAATACACCTATCATGGGCCGGGCCAGCGGGTCGCTTATGTCATGCTTGACCTGAAGCGGCGGCGCGAGGATGTCCGCGCCTTCGTCGCGGCGCTCGAACAGTGGATCATCGGCACGCTCGCCGCCTTCAACGTGCAGGGCGAACGCCGCGAGGACCGGGTCGGCGTCTGGGTGGTGCGGCCGGATCGCCCTGCCCTGCCGGACGGCTCGCTGGCGGAGGATAAGATCGCGGCCATAGGCATCCGGCTGCGGCGCTGGGTGAGTTTTCATGGCATCGCCATCAATGTCGAGCCCGACCTCGACCATTTCAGCGGCATCGTGCCTTGCGGCGTGCAGGACCACGGCGTCACCAGCCTCGTCGATCTCGGCCTTCCCCTGACCATGGCCGATCTTGACCTGGCGCTGAAATCCGCCTTCGAGGATGTGTTCGGTCCCGCCACGGTCTTGCCTGTCGAAGCCGAGCGCAAGGCCGGCTGATTCTTCCGGACCCGGTACGGCTCAAATCAGTTGGGCGGAGGCCCACAATACGCCATAGCCATGGATGGCGAACACTGCCAGCAACGCCGCCGCCATGGCGAGCCGGTCGATGGTGCGGATCGGCTTCAGCTCGTAACGCGGCTTGACCCCGCTGCTCATCGTCAGCAGGCTGAGGATCGAAAACACCGCTCCCGTCGCGAGCAGGAAGTTGGAGGAAAAGCCGGCCTGCCAACCGACAGCCAGGAAAGCCGAGAGGAGGAAGAAGGAAGCCAGCGCCAGCCCGACTGGTCCCGGACAGATCTGGCGCAGCACCTGGCCGCCGTCGAATTTCCACACCGGCACCAGATTGGCGATGTTGAACAGTGCGGCGAAGCCCGCCAGGGTCGCCAGCAGGGCCGCAGCCAGCCGGTGGCCTTCCGCGCCGGCAAAGGTGCTGGCAGCGATCACAACCGGCACCAGGAATGCGGAGAAGCCGGCGCCCATCAGCGCCACGAAGGCGACCTCGAAACGGCTGTCATAGGGCCGCCCGCCAATGGCGATGCCGCCGAGCAGCGGAATGAAGATCATCCGTGCCCGGTTGTGGCCCATAAGCCGGAACGCCGCCATATGGCCAAGCTCATGCAGGGCGACCACCGATGTGAGGATCGCGGCCAGTGCCAGGCCGCCGAAGTGAAGGCCGAAGAATGGCCACAGGATCAGCGCCGAAAGCCCGGCAAAGCCGACCTGGCTCAACGGATGCTCGAACCAACCGCCCTTGCGATACTCCCCGGTCCGCGCCCAGCGCTGCAGCTTGGAGAGTTCGCGGCGCAGGGCGAAATAGCGGAACACCAGGAAGGCGACGCCGCGATAGCGATCCGTCTGGCTGAGCGTCACCCGCGTGCTGGTGCCTTCGGAGACGAGTTCAGCGGTTTCGGAAAAGTCCTTCCAGAACGAAGCGTCGAGCGCGGTGTCCTCGATGACACGCATCGAGAAGCTGATACCTTCGACGACGTCATCAAACCGCGACCTGCGTTCGATCGGCTTGCCGTCGCGACCTTCCCACGACAGCGTCATGCGGGCCACGCCCTCGCCGTCCGGCGCCTCGGCGGAAAGGATCTCACCGGACCAGCCGGCATCGCTGCCGAGCGGCCACAGCGCCTGCCAGAGGCGCTGACGGTCCATCGCCACCAGACGGGTCAGACGGACCGTGCGCAAACCAAGCGGCACGGTCATCAACAGAAAGATCAGCCCGAGATTGCTGGCCACCAGAATGGCCGTGACGATGGGCGACACCTGGACATTGCTCCCTGTCTTGCCGAGGTACCCTAACGTTACGGCGGCAAGAAAAGCTTAACGGCGGAACGGCCGTCGACCGCATAGGACCCGCGGCGGCGAACGCCGCCAAATCACATGGCTCCGATCCAGATCGCCATGGAAACAAGGAACGTGCTCATGCAAACCAGTGAGATGACATCCTGAACCAGATCGGTCATAACTCTCTCCTGTTGTTGATATGTTCGCATTTTGTTCCAATTTTGTTTCAAAGTCAACGGGCACGATCCGCCCGCGCCCGGAATTCCGGGCGATCAAATCGGCAGGGTTAAGGAAAGGTTGATGGGCGAGCGACGGTGCCACGTGGGCTGACCGAAGCCTTATGCGATTAGCCATCGCATCGTCATCCTAGGGCGGAGCAAGGAGCGGAGCGACGCGCGCAGACCCTAGGATCCATGCCGTGACCCAGGGGCGATGCTACGGTGCAGAATTATCGCTCTGATAGAGGTCGCATATCCTCGACCCCTGCATTTGTCTCGAAAGTAACGGCATGGATCCTAGGGTCTACGCTCCGCTCCGCGGAGCTTCGCCCTAGGATGACGACATCAGAGACTAAAGCGGCACCACTTTGCCGTCGGCCAGCGTGACACGCCGGTCCATGCGCGATGCCAGTTCGTGATTGTGGGTGGCGATCAGCGCCGCGAGGCCCGATTGCTTGACCAGCGCCGCCAGCGCCTCGAACACATAGGACGCGGTGACCGGATCGAGATTGCCGGTCGGCTCGTCGGCCAGCAGCACCAGCGGCGCATTGGCGACCGCACGCGCGATGGCAACGCGCTGCTGTTCGCCGCCGGAAAGTTCGGACGGCCGGTGCGACGCGCGCTTGCCGATCTGCATGTAATCGAGCAGCTGCGCCGCGCGCTCGGCCGCGTCCTTGCGGCTGAGCCCCTTGATGAGCTGCGGCATCATGATGTTTTCCAGCGCCGAGAATTCCGGCAGCAGGTGATGGAACTGGTAGACGAAGCCGACATCGTTGCGGCGGATCGCCGTGCGCTCGTCATCGGAGAGCCGCCCGCAGGCACGGCCGGCCAGGATGACGTCGCCGGCGTCGGGACGCTCCAGCAAGCCGGCAGTGTGCAGCAGGGTCGACTTGCCGGTGCCCGACGGCGCCACCAGCGCCACCATCTCGCCGCGCTTCAGCGAGAAATCGGCACCGTTCAGGATGGTGAGCTTGCGCGGCCCCTGGACATAGTGCCGCTCGACGCTCTTCAGCTCGATAATGACCTCGGCCACTATTCGTACCTCAAGGCTTCGACCGGATCGAGGCGCGCGGCGCGCCATGCCGGAAACACCGTTGCCAGGAAGGACAGTCCGAGCGCCATCAGGACGACATAGGTCGTCTCGCGCGGATCCATCTTCGCCGGCAACTGGCTGAGGAAATAAAGCTCCGGATTGAACAGCACCTTGCCGGTCATCCATGAGAAGAACTGGCGGATGGATTCGATGTTGGTGCAGATCAGCACGCCGAGCAGCACACCGGCGAGCGTGCCGGTCACGCCGATCGCTGCCCCCGTCATCAGGAAGATGCGCAGGATGGCGCCGCGCGACGCCCCCATGGTGCGCAGGATGGCGATGTCGTGCCCCTTGTCCTTCACCAGCATGATCAGGCCGGAGATGATGTTCAGCGCCGCCACCAGCACGATCAGCGTCAGGATCATGAACATGACGTTGCGCTCGACCTGCAGCGCGGAGAAGAAGGTCTCGTTGCGCTGACGCCAATCGATCATGTCGATCGGCCGCTGCGCCGCCGCCTCCACCTTCGGTTTCAGCGCATCGACATCGTCTGGATTGTCGACATAGATCTCGATCGTTTGCGCCCGCCCGTCCATGTTGAAATAGAGCTGCGCTTCCGAGAACGGCATGTAGACGATGGAGGTGTCATATTCGGACATGCCGACTTCGAAGATCGCCGCGATCTTGTAGCCCTTCATGCGCGGCGTGGTGCCGATCGGCGTCACGTCGCCGTCGGGCGAAATCAAGGTGATGGTATCGCCAAGCGTCAGGCCGAGATTCTCGGCCATGCGCTTGCCGATGGCAACGCCCTCGCCGGAGTCGAAATCGGCGATCGAACCCTGCTTGATGTTGCTGGCAACGATGGCGATCTTGCTCAGATCCTCGCCGCGTATGCCGCGCACCAGCGCTCCGGTTCCGCCGCCGACATTGCCTTGCGCAAGCACCTGGCCATCAATCAGCGGGATGGCGTATTTAACGCCTGCTACACCGTTGATGCGGCTGGCGACCTGCGCATAGTCCTCCAGCGGCGAATCGAGCGGCTGCACGATCAGATGGCCGTTGACGCCGAGAATGCGCGTCAAAAGCTCCGCCCTGAAACCGTTCATCACCGCCATCACCACGATCAGCGTGGCGACGCCCAGCATGATGCCCAGAAACGAGATCGAGGCGATCACCGAGATCACCGTCTCCTTGCGCCGCGAACGCAGATAGCGCCAGGCGACCATGCGCTCGAAGATGGAAAAGGGTCCGGCGCCGACCGGTCTTGCCGCCACCGCCTCGTTCATGCGGCGACACCGAAACGCTTCTTCACGTCTGCGATCGGTAGCGTCTCGCGCTCGCCGGTCTTGCGATTCTTGATCTCGATCTCGCCGGCTGCGACACCACGCGGCCCGACGATCACTTGCCAGGGCAGGCCGATCAGGTCGGCGGTGGCGAACTTGCCGCCGGGCCTCTGGTCGGTGTCGTCGTAGAGCACGTCCTTGCCGGCGGCGACGAAAGCGGCATGCAATTCGTCGCAGACGCGGTCGCACTCGGCGTCGCCCGCTTTCATGTTGATCAGCCCGATGTCGAACGGAGCCACCGCCTCCGGCCAGATGATGCCGTTGTCGTCATGGCTGGCTTCGATGATCGCCGCGACCAGCCGCGACGGACCGATGCCGTAGGAGCCGCCGGAGACGAAATGATCCTTGCCGTCGGGCCCGGTCACCTTGGCGCCCATCGGCTTCGAATATTTGTCGCCGAAATGGAAGATGTGGCCTACCTCGATGCCGCGCGCCGAAACCTTGTCGCTCTCGCCGATCTTCTCCCACGCCGCCTCGTCGTGCATCTCGTCGGTGGCTGCGTAGGGTGTCGTCCAAGTCTTGACTATATCGCCGATCTCGGCGGCATTGGCGAAGTCAGTCTTCTCTCCGGGCACATCGAGCGAAAGATAGTCGCGGTGGCAATAGACCTGGCTCTCGCCGGTGTCGGCCAGGATGATGAATTCATGGCTGAGATCGCCGCCGATCGGCCCGGTGTCGGCCCGCATCGGTATCGCCTGCAGCCCCATGCGCGTAAAAGTCCGGAGATAGGACACGAACATCCTGTTGTAGGCCGCCCTGGCGCCCTCGAAGTCGAGGTCGAAGGAATAGGCGTCCTTCATCAGGAACTCGCGCGAACGCATGACGCCGAAGCGCGGCCGCACTTCGTCGCGGAACTTCCACTGGATGTGGTAGAGATTGAGCGGCAGGTCCTTGTAGGACTTCACATAGGCGCGGACGATCTCGGTGACCATTTCCTCATTGGTCGGGCCGTAGAGCATGTCGCGGTCCTGCCGGTCCTTGATGCGCAGCATCTCCTTGCCATAGTCGTCATAGCGGCCGCTTTCGCGCCACAGATCGGCCGACTGGATGGTCGGCATCAGGATTTCCAGCGCTCCGGCGCGATTCTGCTCCTCGCGGATGATGCGGCAGACCTTGTCCAGCACCCGCTTGCCGAGCGGCAGCCATGAGAAACTGCCCTGCCCCTGCTGGCGGATCATGCCGGCGCGCAGCATCAGCCGGTGCGAGACGATCTCGGCCTCGCGCGGGTTTTCTTTGAGGATCGGCAGGAAATAGCGCGACAAACGCATGGACAGGTCCGTGAGTGAGGAGGGCCGCGTCAGAATCGGCGCGACTTTGGCTTGCTTGACCCGGCTTCATAGCCATTTCAAGGCGGAATGGGAACCCGGACGCTTCGGCCCGAAAAGCGGCAATCGATTTTCAGAAAGCATGGGATAGCCGGGATCAGAAGCGTCGCACCGTCCTTCGCCCGCCCAGAAGACCCACGGCGCTGCAAGGCCTTCCGGTCACCGCGCGCGCCTTGATGATCGTTCGCCAAGCAACGCCTGCCACACTATTGTGCAGTGCAGCACGAGAATGCCCGTTTCAAGGCAAAATTCTTCGTGACATTTTCATTCGCCTTAGGCTAATGTACCTCTATAACCGAGAGGGTGGAAAAAAATCTGCTCTCCTACGCGGTCAAAGTCTTGGGAGGATGCGATCTAGGCGCGGTTACTCGCTGCCGCCGGAAACCGGAAACAGATCGGACGCGTTTAAATTGCAAGGCCTCGTGCCTTGCATTTTTTTTGTGCAATCATCTGCTTAGCGCAACGCGTTGCCAAACCACCTTACCCAGCGTCAGCGCTCGTCCGGCCGCAAAACGGCACGGCATTCCTGTCTGGAACCAAGCTGTTCCGACGGATGAAAACGTCTTTGCCGGACAAATCTTCTTGGGCCGGGGCCGGCTATTTGGCTGAGGTTTGGCTGAATTCCGGCACGATGTGCGGGATGTCGTTGAGGCTGTATCCAAGCCCATGCGTCAGGCCATAGAAAATGCCCATCAGGATCGCGGTGGCGATGGTGGTGCGGATCACGGCGCGCAGCATGTGAGGTCCGCGCGGCGCGCTCGGAACCGTGCCGAGCGTCACGTCACGATCGTCGTCCTGCGTCCTCACGCTGAACGGCAGCACAGCGAACAGCACCACCCACCAGGTCGCGAAAAACAGGGCGGTGAACGAAACCCAGCTCATGATTGCTCCAGTTCGATCAGCGTTCCGAAAAAATCCTTCGGGTGCAGGAACAGCACCGGCTTGCCGTGCGCGCCGATCTTCGGACTGCCGTCGCCCAGCACGCGGGCGCCGGCGGCCTTGAGCTGATCGCGCGCGGCCAGGATGTCGTCGACCTCATAGCAAAGGTGATGCATGCCGCCAGAGGGGTTCTTCTCCAGGAAGGCGGCGATCGGCGACCCCTCGCCCAAAGGCTCCAGAAGTTCGACCTTGGTGTTGCCGACATTGACGAACACCACCGTCACCCCATGCTCCGGCAGCGCCTGCGGCGCCGTCACTTCGGCACCCAGCGTGTTGCGATAGGCGGCGACGGCGGCCGCCAGATCCGGCACGGCAAGCGCGACATGGTTGAGACGTCCGAGCATTGGCACTCCCAAGTAGGGGAGTAGGGGAATACGGGAGTAGGGGAAAAGACAGATATGTCAGCTGTTTGCTCTTCCTACTCCCCTACTCCCGTACTCCCTTTCGTCATCTTGTGACGAATACAGTCACCAGCGGCTTCTTGCCCCAGGCTTCGTTGGCGGCGCCGCGCACGGCGCGCCGCACTGCTTCCTGCACCAAGTCGAGGTCTTTTCGGCGCTGACGGGGGATGGAGTCCACCGCGCCGATTGCCGCATCGATCATCAGATCTTCCAGCGACTCGCCACGGCCGTCGGCCTCGGCGACGCCGATGGCGACCAGGTCGGGGTCGCCGGCAAGCTCATATTTGTCGTCCAGGACGACATTGACCGCCACATGGCCGGCAAAGGACAGCTTGCGCCGGTCGCGGATGCCCATCGCCTGATCGGTGCCGATCAGTCTGCCATCCTTGTAGATACGGCCGAACGGCACCTGATCCATGATGGTGGCTGGGCCGGGAGCAAGCCTGAGCATGTCGCCGTCGCGCACCTGCGCCACCTGGCCGATGCCCGATGTCGACATCAGCGAGCCCTGCGCCACCAGATGTGCCGCCTCGCCATGCACGGGAACGCCGATCTGCGGGCGCACCCATTTATACATCTTGCGCAATTCGCTGCGCCGCGGATGGCCGGAGACATGCACCAGTGCATCGCCGTCCTCTATGATCTTGACGCCGAGGTCGATGAGGCGGTTCTTGATCTCGAGAATCGCCTTCTCGTTGCCGGGAATGGTACGCGAGGAAAACACCACCGTGTCGCCCGCCGTCAGTGACACCGACTTCATCTCTTCGCGCGACAGCTTGGCCAGTGCGGCCAGCGGCTCGCCCTGGCTGCCGGTGCAGATGATGACCAGGTTCTCGCGCGGGATGAAACCAAAATCCTCCTCGGCGATGAACTCCGGCAGACCGTCCATGTAGCCGAGTTCGCCGGCCACATCGATGACCCGCTTCAGCGAACGGCCAAGCACCAGGCACTGGCGTCCGGCATCGCGCGCCGCTTTGGCAATCGAGACGATGCGTCCGACATTGGAGGAGAATGTGGTGACGGCGACACGGCCCTTGGCAGCCTGGATGACGCCCTTGAGGCCCTCGCCCACAGCCACTTCCGAAGGCGACTCACCTTCGCGCAGCGCATTGGTCGAATCGCAGATCAGCGCCAGAACGCCCTTGTCGCCATAGGCGCGGAAACGCGCCTCGTCGGTCTTCGGCCCGATCGTCGGCTCCGGATCGATCTTCCAGTCACCGGTATGGATGACGGTGCCTGCCGGCGAGGTAATGGCCAGCGACATCGGCTCGGGAATCGAGTGCGCGACCGGAATGGCTTCGATCTCGAACGGGCCGACGGTGAATTTCTCGCCCGCCCGGTAGATCGTCACCGGTATTTTCGGCGCGCCCTGCTCGCCTTGCCGCTTGGCCTCCAGCAGGCCGGCGCTGAACGGCGTCATCCAGACCGGCGCCTTCAGCTTCGGCCATGTGTCGAGCAGCGCGCCATAATGGTCTTCATGCGCATGCGTGATGATGATGCCGCGCAGATTGGCGAGGTTCTCCTCGATGAAGCGCGTGTCGGGCAGCACAAGGTCGACGCCCGGCAGGCTGGCATCGGGGAAGGTCACCCCGACATCGATGACGATCCATTCGCGCGCATTGGGCGGCCCGTAGCCGTAAAGAGCGAAGTTCATGCCGATCTCGCCGACGCCGCCGAGCGGCACGAAGACGAGTTCGGCGTTTTCCGCTTTCGCCATGATTTTTCCCTTCCTGGCCCTCAGGCCAAGCCTAAAAAGCAATTCCGGGAAAAGTGTGTAACGGTTTTCCCACCGGAGTTGCGCAAAAACAAACAGTTAGAACCGTTCATGAACGGCCCTATGCCCTGGCCGAAGCGACCGCGCCGAAATGCACATCGCCGGCGGCGATCGTCCGAACCGAACCTTTATCGTCGCGGATCACGAAACGGCAGTCCTCGTCAATGGTCTCAAACACCCCACGCACCACATTACCGTCAATTCTGACAGCAACTTCGCCGCCGAGCCCCGCAGCACGATCAAGCCAGCGTCGCCTGACGGCGGCAAGTCCGCGCCCCTCGTCCCACAATCGGGCATTCTCGCTCCATGCATCCGACAGCGCCAGGAACAGCGTTTCCGCATCGCATGCCGCGCCCAGCGCGCTGAGTGATGTTGCGGGATAGGGCAAATCCTCGGGGTATGCCACCACATTGACGCCGATGCCGACCGCCACCGCGAAACGGCCGCCTTCCAGGATTGCCGATTCCAGCAGGATGCCGGCCAGCTTGGCGCCGGAGGCGAGCACGTCGTTCGGCCATTTCAGTTCGAAACGGTTCTTTCCTTCGCTGCCGCCGTCGAGGCCGATAGCGATCCGGCCCTTCGGCACCACGGCGTCGAGCGCATCGGCCAGCGCCAGTCCGGCGACGAAGCCCAGCGTCGCGGCAAGGCGAAGCTCCGCCTTGGTGATGACGAGCAGCGTCGCCGCGAGGTTGCCTTCGGGGGTCGCCCAGACGCGGCCGCGCCGGCCACGCCCGCTTTCCTGCTTCTTGGAAACGACCCACAATCTGCCGGGGTCGCCTGCCCTTGCGTGGTCCAGTGCCAGCCCATTGGTGGAGCCGACGCTCTCATGCGCCTCGAGCCGGAACCCTTCCGACGCCGAGGTTGGAGCCAGCCGAAATGCCATGCCGACTAGAAAAACGTCTTGGCGGCGGCTTCGGCATAGGTGCCGATCGGCCCGCCGATCAGCACGTAGAACAGCACGAAGGCGCCGGAGACGCCGAGCACGACACGCAATTCCGTCGCCATCGGCACGAAGCCGC
The DNA here is from genome assembly GCF_004023165.1 of Mesorhizobium sp. M7A.F.Ca.MR.176.00.0.0. Taxonomy (NCBI): domain Bacteria; kingdom Pseudomonadati; phylum Pseudomonadota; class Alphaproteobacteria; order Hyphomicrobiales; family Phyllobacteriaceae; genus Mesorhizobium; species Mesorhizobium sp. M7A.F.Ca.MR.176.00.0.0. The sequence continues at coordinate 20,830 of NZ_RZTC01000056.1, forward strand.
CGACCGGTTCGTCGAACCACATGATCTTGATGATGCGCAGGTAGTAATAGGCGCCCACCACCGAGGCCAGCACGCCGATGATCGCCAGCGCATAGAGATTGGCGTTGATGGCGGCGAGGAAGACGTACCATTTCCCCCAGAAGCCGGCGAGCGGCGGAATGCCGGCCAGGGAGAACATCAGGATGGTCAGGATCGTCGCCATGATAGGATTGGTCGACGACAGGCCGGCCAGGTCGCTGATCTGCTCGACATTGCCTTCCTTGCGCCGCATGGCGAGGATGAAGGCGAAGGTGCCGAGCGTCATCACCAGATAGATCAGCATGTAGATGGCAACGCCGCGCACGCCGGCCTGGCTGTTGGCGGCAAGGCCGACCAGCGCGTAGCCCATATGGCCGATCGAGGAATAGGCCATAAGCCGCTTGATGTTGGTCTGGCCGATTGCCGCGAAGGAGCCGAGCGCCATCGAGGCGATCGAGATGAAGACGATGATCTGCTGCCAGTCTGCGGCGATCGGCTTGAACGCACCCATGGTGACGCGCACCATAAGCGCCATCGCCGCCATCTTGGGTGCTGCCGCCAAAAAGGCCGTCACCGGTGTCGGCGCGCCCTCATAGACATCTGGCGTCCACATGTGGAACGGCACCGCCGAGATTTTGAAGGCCAGACCGGCCAGCACGAAGACGAGGCCGAAAACGAGGCCAAGCTGGCGCTCGCCGCTGCCGAGCGCAGAAGCGATCTCCTGGAAGCCGGTGTTGCCGGTGTAGCCGTAGACCAGGCTGATGCCATAGAGCAGCATGCCCGAGGACAGCGCGCCGAGGACGAAATATTTGAGGCCAGCCTCAGTCGAACGCAGATTGTCGCGGTTGATCGCGCACAGCACGTAGATCGCCAGCGATTGCAGTTCGAGGCCGAGATAGAGGCCGATCATGCCATTGGCGGAGATCATCAGCATCATGCCGAGCGTGCACAGCAGGATCAGCACCGGATATTCGAACTTGTCGAAGCGTTCAGCCTTGGCAAAGCGCATCGACATCACCAGCGTCACCGCCGAGCCGACCAGCGCCAGCACCTTCATGAAGCGGGCGAAGGAATCCTGGATGAAGGCATTGCCGTAAGCGCTGCCCTGCCCGGTCCGGAAGATCAGCCAGGCGCCTGCGATCGCCAGCACGGCCACCGCAAGGCCGGTTACCGTGTTGGCCGTGTTGGCGCGCGAATAGGCTCCGACCATCAGCAGCGCCAGCGCGCCGACGGCAAGGATCAGCTCTGGCGTCGAGAGCGACAGGCTGGAGAGAAGGTCCGGCGTCATGGTTCGCAAAACCTCTGGTCAGTTCGCCGCCGCGGTCTGCGCGGCGCCGATGGATGCAGTGACATTGGTGACGAGCGACTTGACCGATTCGGCCGTCGCGTCGAAGACCGGGGCGGGATAGACGCCGAAGAAGATGACCAGAACGACCAGCGGGTAGATGATCACCTTCTCGCGCAGCGACAGGTCGAGCAGGCCCTTCAGGCTGTCCTTGGTCAGCGCACCGAAGATCACCCGGCGGTAGAGCCAGAGCGCGTAGGCGGCCGACAGGATGACGCCGGTGGCGGCGAAGAACGCCACCCAGGTGTTGACCCGGAACACGCCGAGCATGGTCAGGAACTCGCCGACGAAGCCGCTGGTACCGGGCAGGCCGACATTGGCCATGGTGAAGATCAGGAACACCGTGGCGTATTTCGGCATGTTGTTGACCAGGCCGCCATAGGCCGCGATCTCACGTGTGTGCATGCGGTCGTAGATGACGCCGACGCACAGGAACAGCGCGCCGGAGACGAGGCCGTGGCTGAGCATCTGGAAGATCGCGCCCTGCACGCCTTCCTGGTTCATGGCGAAGATGCCCATGGTGACGAAGCCCATATGAGCAACCGACGAATAGGCGATCAGCTTCTTCATGTCCTCCTGCATCAGCGCCACCAGCGAGGTGTAGATGATGGCGACGACGGACAGCGCGAAGACCAGCGGCGCGAACATTTCCGACGCCAGCGGGAACATCGGCAAGGAGAAGCGCAGGAAACCGTACCCGCCCATCTTCAACAGGATGCCGGCCAGGATGACGGAGCCCGCCGTCGGCGCCTCGACGTGCGCGTCGGGCAGCCAGGTGTGCACCGGCCACATCGGCATCTTCACCGCGAAGGAGGCGAAGAAAGCAAGCCATAGCCATGTCTGCATGTTGGCCGGGAAGTTGTGGGTCAGCAGCGTCGGGATGTCGGTTGTGCCGGACTGGAAGAACATCGCCATGATGGCGAGCAGCATCAGCACCGAGCCGGCGAGCGTGTAGAGGAAGAACTTGAACGAGGCGTAGACGCGCCGCTTGCCGCCCCAGACGCCGATGATGATGAACATCGGGATCAGGCCGGCTTCGAAGAAGACGTAGAACAGCACGATGTCCAGCGCGCAGAACACGCCGATCATCAGCGTTTCGAGCAGCAGGAAGGCGATCATGTAGGCCTTCACGCGCTTCTCGATCGATTCCCACGACGCCAGGATGCAGAGCGGCATCAGGAACGTCGTCAAGATGACGAACAGCATCGAGATGCCGTCGACGCCCATATGGTAGGAAATGCCGGAGTCGAGCCAGGCGACCTTCTCGACGAACTGGAAGCCGGACTGCGAATTGTCGAATCCGGTCCAGATGAACAGCGAGATGATGAACGTGAAAATCGTCGTCAACAGCGCGATGGCGCGGATGTTGCGGCGTGCATTTTCGCTGTCGTCATTGATGAACAGGATAAGCAGCACACCAACCAGCGGCAGGAAGGTGACCAGCGAGAGGATTGGCCAGGCGGTCATCAGAGCATCATCCAGGTGACGAGTGCGGCAACGCCGATCAGCATGGCGAAGGCGTAGTGGTAGAGATAGCCGGTCTGCAGCTTGACGATGCGGTCGGTGACATCGACGACGCGCGCCGAAATGCCATCCGGGCCGAGGCCGTCGATGATGGTGCCGTCGCCGGTCTTCCACAGGAAATGGCCGAGGCGCTTGGCCGGACGCACGAACAGGAAGTCGTAGAGCTCGTCGAAATACCACTTGTTGAGCAGGAAGGCGTAGAGCCCGCGATGCTGCGCGGCCAGGTTGACCGGCATTTCCGGCGAGCGGATGTAGAATTTCCAGGCCAGCGCGAAGCCGCTCAGCATGGCGATGAAGGGCGACAGTTCGACCCACAGCGGCAATTCGTGGATGTCGTGCAGGATGTGATTGTCAGGCAGTGTGAACAGCGATGCCTTCCAGAACTCGGCATAGCCCTCGCCGATGAAGGCGCCGTGGAAGATGACGCCGGCAAACAGCGCGCCCGCGGCCAGGATGAACAACGGCACCAGCATCACCGGCGGCGATTCATGGACATGGTGCATCACCTCATGGCTCGCCCGCGGCTTGCCGTGGAAGGTCATGAAGATCAGCCGCCAGGAGTAGAAGGAGGTGAAGCAGGCGGCGATGACCAAAAGCACGAAGGCCATGCCGGCAACCGAATTGTGGCCGGCAAAGGCGCTCTCGATGATGGCGTCCTTGGAGAAGAAGCCGGCGGTGCCGATGACCGTCACCGGAATGCCGACGCCGGTCAGCGCCAGCGTGCCGATCACCATCATCCAGTAGGTGGTCGGGATCAGTTTCCTGAGGCCGCCCATCTTGCGCATATCCTGCTCGTCGGACACGGCATGGATGACCGAGCCCGAGCCGAGGAACAGCAGCGCCTTGAAGAAGGCATGCGTGAACAGGTGGAAGATCGCCGCGCCATAGGCGCCGACGCCGAGTGCCACAAACATGTAGCCGAGCTGCGAGCAGGTCGAATAGGCGATGACGCGCTTGATGTCGTTCTGGACGAGACCGACGGTGGCCGCGAAGAAGGCCGTGAAGGCACCGATGAAGGTCACCACGGTCAGCGCCGAATGCGACAGTTCGAACAGCGGAGACAGCCGTGCCAGCATGAACACGCCGGCCGTCACCATGGTGGCGGCATGGATCAGCGCGGAAACCGGTGTCGGGCCTTCCATGGCATCCGGCAGCCAGGTGTGCAGCGGCACTTGCGCCGACTTGCCCATGGCGCCCATGAACAGGAGCAGGCAGACGATCGTCATGGCCGCCTGCTTGTCCAGCGCATAGCCGAGGAAGGTCAGCACCGCGGCGCCGTGCGGGGCGCCTTCGGCCGGAATGAACGTTGCCGCATTGGCGAAGATGGTGCCGAGATTGACCGAGCCGAACAGCACGAACAGGCCGAAAATGCCGAGCGCGAAGCCGAAATCGCCGACGCGGTTGACGACGAAGGCCTTGATTGCCGCGGCATTGGCCGACGGCTTCTTGTACCAGAAGCCGATCAGCAGATAGGAGGCGAGGCCCACCCCTTCCCAGCCGAAGAACATCTGCACCAGATTGTCTGATGTCACCAGCATCAGCATGGCGAAGGTGAACAGCGACAGATAGGCGAAGAAGCGCGGCCGGTTCGGATCGTGGTGCATGTAGCCGATCGAATAGATGTGAACCAGCGCCGACACGGTGTTGACCACCACCAGCATCACCACCGTCAGCGTGTCGATCCTGAGCGCCCAGGCCGCTTCCAGCCCACCCGATTGGATCCAGCGCATCACCGGCACGGTGAACACCTCGCCATGGCCGAAACCGACGGTGAAGAAAGCGACCCACGACAGCACCGCCGCGATCACCAGGAAACCGGAGGTGATGTATTCGGACGCCTTGGCGCCGAGCGACGTGCCGAACAGGCCGACGATCAGGAAGCCGAGCAGGGGAAGGAAGACGATGGCCTGATACATGGTGGTTCCGTCAACCCTTCATCATGTTCACGTCTTCGACCGCGATCGAGCCGCGGTTGCGGAAGAAGACGACGAGAATGGCAAGCCCGATGGCGGCCTCAGCCGCCGCGACCGTCAGCACGAACAGCGCGAACACCTGGCCGACCAGATCGCCGAGTGCTGCCGAAAAGGCGACGAAATTGATGTTGACCGCCAGCAGGATCAGCTCGACCGACATCAGGATGACGATGACGTTCTTGCGGTTCAGGAAGATGCCGAACACGCCGAGCGTGAACAGAACAGCCGATACGGTCAGATAATGCGCGATGCCGACAACCATCTCAGAGTCCCTCGCCTGTCTTGACCTTGCGGATTTCCATACCGGTCGCCGGCGTGCGGCCGACCTGGGCTGCGATCGACTGCCGCTTGACGCCTGGTTTATGGCGCAGCGTCAGCACAATGGCGCCGATCATGGCGACCAGCAGCACGAGGCCCGAAATCTGGAAATAGTAGAGGTAGTCGGTATAGAGGATGTCGCCGAGTGCGGCCGTGTTTGTTCGCGTGGCGAGATCCGGAATGGGCTTGGAGACCGTCGAGGCGAGCTGCGGCGCGAAAGTGTAGCCGCCGAGCACGACGATCAGCTCCGCCGCCAGGATCAGCCCGACCAGCGCGCCGATCGGCGCATATTGCAGAGCGCCTTCCTTCATCTCGGCGAAATCGACGTCGAGCATCATGACGACGAACAGGAACAGCACCATCACCGCGCCGACATAGACGACGAGCAGGATCATCGCCAGGAACTCGGCCCCGGTCAGCATGAACAGGCCGGCGGCGTTGAAAAAGGTCAGGATCAGGAACAGCACCGAATGCACGGGGTTGCGCGACGAAATGACCATGAACGCCGACGCCACCGCGACAAAGGCGAAGAGGTAGAAAAAGGCCGCCTCTAGTCCACTCAACATTGGGGATCCCCCGGGTTCCTGTACGAACAGGACGCTCGTCCTGTTTGTTGTCTCTGGCCTGGTTCCGCCTCCGGTTCCAAAGCCGCGTTGTCCTAGCCCATGTTCCGATCGGGTTGAAAGGCCCGATCGAAAGAAACATGGGCCACTCTGTATTCCGGAGCATGATCTGGTCCGAAAAGTCCGCAACTTTTCGGGATCATCCTCTGGACGAGGCCCCTGCCCCGCCCATGCGTCAAATATCAGCGGTAGGGCGAGTCCAGCGAGATGTTGCGCGCCAGTTCGCGCTCCCACCGGTCGCCATTCGCCAACAGCTTGTCCTTGTCATAGTAGAGTTCCTCGCGCGTCTCCGTCGCGAATTCGAAATTCGGCCCCTCGACGATGGCGTCGACCGGGCAGGCTTCCTGGCAGAAGCCGCAATAGATGCACTTCACCATGTCGATGTCGTAGCGAACCGTGCGGCGCGTGCCGTCATTGCGGCGCGGGCCGGCCTCGATGGTGATGGCCTGCGCCGGGCAGATTGCCTCGCACAGCTTGCAGGCGATGCAGCGTTCCTCGCCATTGGGATAGCGGCGCAGCGCATGCTCGCCGCGGAAGCGCGGACTAGTCGGCCCCTTCTCGTGCGGATAGTTGATCGTCTCCTTCGGCGCGAAGAACTGGCGCATCGACAGGAAGAAGGCGCTGACGAAATCCTGCAGCAGCAGCGATTTGGCGGCTTGGGAAAGAGCGGACATCACGCAAACCCCGTGATCTTGAGGAAGGCGGCGGTGGCGACCACCATGAACAGCGAGATCGGCAGGAACACTTTCCAGCCAAGCCGCATCAATTGGTCGTAGCGGTAGCGCGGCACGAAGGCCTTCACCATGGAGATGCCGAAGAACACGAAGCAGACTTTCAACACGAACCAGATGACGCCCGGCACCCAGGTGAACGGCGCGAAGTCGAACGGAGGAAGCCAGCCGCCGAGGAACAGGATGGTGGCCAGCGCGCACATCAGCACGATGGCGACATACTCGCCGAGGAAGAACAAAAGGAACGGCGTCGACGAATATTCGACCATGTGGCCGGCGACCAGTTCCGATTCGGCTTCCACCAGATCGAAGGGCGGCCGGTTCGTCTCGGCCAGCGCCGAGATGAAGAAGATGATGAACATCGGGAACAGCGCCAGCCAGTTCCAGTCGAGGAAGGTGTTGGGCAGGCCAAGCCGCGTACCAATTCCATCATGCTGCGACAGCACGATATCGGTGAGGTTGAGCGAGCCGGCGGTGAGCAGAACGGTGACGATGACGAAGCCGATCGAGACCTCGTAGGACACCATCTGAGCGGCCGAACGCAGCGCGCCGAGGAACGGATATTTCGAGTTGGAGGCCCAGCCGCCCATGATCACGCCATAGACCTCGAGCGAGGAGATGGCGAAAACATAGAGGATGCCGACATTGACGTTGGCGATCGCCCAGCCCTGATCGACCGGGATGACCGCCCAGGCCGAGATCGCCAGCACGGCCGACACCAGCGGCGCCAAAAGGAACACGCCCTTGTTGGCGCCTGACGGGATGACCGGTTCCTTGAAGACGAACTTCAGCAGATCGGCGAAGGCCTGCAGCGTACCCCAGGGGCCTACGACGTTCGGGCCACGGCGCAATTGCACGGCCGCCCAGATCTTGCGGTCGGCGTAGAGGATGTAAGCAACGAAAATCAGCAGGATAACGATCAGCACGACCGATTTCAGCAGAATGATCAGCGCCGGCAGCACGTAGAAGGAGAAGAAAGTGTCCATGCTTATTCCGCCGCCTGCTTGAAGCCGCTCTTGGCCAGCGCCGAGCATTCCGCCATCACGGCCGATGCCCGCGCGATCGGGTTGGTCAGGTAGAAATCCGTCACCGGCGAGGTGAAGGTGCCCTTGTTCAGCCGCCCGCCGAGCTTCGCCACCCCGGCGATGTCCTCGGCATTGCCGGCCGCGACCTGATCGATACGGGCCAGATGCGGGTATTCGCCATAGAGCTTGGCGCGCAGCTGCGGCAGCGAATCGAACGGCAGTTTCTTGCCCAGCACATCCGACAGCGCCCGCAGGATCGCCCAGTCCTCGCGCGCCTCGCCCGGCGCGAAGCCGGCGCGGTTGGTCTGCTGCACGCGGCCTTCGGTGTTGACGTAGGTGGCCGACTTTTCCGTGTAGGCGGCCGCCGGCAGGATGACATTGGCGCGGTGCGCGCCCTGGTCGCCATGCGTGCCGATATAGACGACGAAGGCGCCGCCGGTCTTGGCCATGTCGATCTCGTCGGCGCCGAGCAGGAACAGGAGCTCCATTTCGCCCAGCATGCCGGCAACGTTTCTGCCGCCCTCGCCCGGCACGAAGCCGAGGTCGAGGCCGCCGACACGTCCGGCCGCGTTGTGCAGCACGGCAAAGCCGTTCCAGTCAGCGCGGGCAGCGTTTACGGCGGCGGCGAGCTTGGCCGCCTGTCCGAGCACGGCCGCGCCATCGGCACGCGCCAGCGCGCCCTGGCCAACGATAATCAGAGGGCGTGTCGCCTTCTTCAGCGTCTGGAAGAACTTGCCGTTGCCGTCGGCCAAATCCTTCAGCGAATCCGGTCCGGCGCTCAGCTGTTCGTAGTCGTAGCGGGTATCGCCGACATCGCCGATGACGGCGACCGGCAGGTTGCCGATCCGCCAGCGCTTGCGGATCCGGGCGTTGAGCACCGAAGCTTCATAGCGCGGGTTGGCGCCGATGATCAGCACCGCGTCGGCCTGTTCGATGCCTTCGATGGTCGGGTTGAAGATGTAGCTTGCACGGCCGAGCGCCGGGTCGAGTGCGGCGCCGTCCTGGCGGCAATCGGTATTCTTCGAGCCGAGCGAAGCCATCAGCAGCTTGAGCGCATAGGTTTCCTCGACGGCGGCGAGATCGCCCGCGATAGCGCCGATCTTTTCGGGCGCGGTCTTCGACACCGCGTCCTTGACCGCGGCGAAGGCCTCGGCCCAGCTGGCGGCAACCAGCCTGCCGTCCTTGCGCACATAGGGGCGGTCGAGACGCTGCGTGCGCAGGCCGTCCCAGATAAATCGGGTCTTGTCGGAGATCCACTCCTCGTTCACCGCCTCGTTGACGCGCGGCAGGATGCGCATCACTTCGCGGCCCCGGCTATCGACACGGATCGCCGAGCCGACCGCATCCATCACATCGATGGATTCGGTCTTGGTCAGCTCCCACGGCCGCGCCTGGAAGGCGAATGGCTTCGAGGTCAGCGCGCCGACCGGGCAAAGGTCGATGACATTGCCCTGCAGCTCCGACGTCATCGCCTGTTCGAGATAGGTGGTGATCTCGGCATCCTCGCCGCGGCCGATCAGGCCCAGTTCGGAAATGCCGGCGACTTCGGTGGTGAAGCGGACGCAGCGCGTGCAGTGGATGCAGCGGTTCATCACCGTCTTGACCAGCGGTCCGATGTATTTGTCTTCGACCGCGCGCTTGTTCTCGTGATAGCGCGAGGAATCGACGCCGAACGCCATCGCCTGGTCCTGCAGGTCGCATTCGCCGCCCTGGTCGCAGATCGGGCAATCCAGCGGATGATTGATCAGCAGGAACTCCATCACGCCTTCCCTGGCCTTCTTGACCATCGGCGTGTTGGTGAAGATTTCCGGCGCCTCGCCATTCGGGCCGGGACGCAGGTCGCGCACGTTCATGGCGCAGGATGCCTGCGGCTTGGGCGGCCCGCCCTTCACCTCGATCAGGCACATGCGGCAATTGCCGGCGATCGAGAGCCGCTCATGGAAGCAGAAGCGCGGCACTTCCGCGCCAGCGTCTTCCGCCGCCTGCAGCAGCGTGTAGTGGTCGGGTACAGTGATCTCTTTCCCGTCGACCTTGAGCTTTGCCATTCGCCTCAAACCCCTGCGGAGTTCCCGCAATCTCTTTTTCCGGACGCGGTCGAGACCACGTCGGGCACTTCATTCACTTCTTGACGGCGAGCGCCGCCGCTTGGGTTTTCCAATCGTCGCGGCCGATGCGGCCGCCGAGCGACAGATAATCCTCGACCCAGGCAACCTCTTGCGGCGTCCATGCCGCGATCTGGGCATAGGTCCAGATACCGAGGCCGTTGAGAACCTTTTCCAGCTTCGGCCCGATGCCCGAGATGGCCTTGAGATCTGCCGGAATGGCCGGCTTCTCCATGGCGTTCGGCTGCCTGAAATCCTCGGGCATCAGCGCATCGCGGGCGCCCGGAGCCGCATTTGCGGCCGGCACGGCAGTGGCGGCTTCCTTGGCGGCAATATCGGTGACCTCCCGGGCGAAGGACTGCGCCTCCGCGATCATGGTTTTCGCCGTCGCCCGCGCCTTGGTGGAGGAAGGACTTGGATCTTCGAACTGCGCGACGCGCGCCTCGAAATCATCGACGATCGGCTGCAGCAGCCGCTGCGAGGCTTCTGCCGCGCCTGAAAGCGCGCCCAGCCAGACGCCGAAAGCATGATTGGCGAGCCCGAGGCCAAGCGCCGACATCGCCGCCGCACCCGCCACAGGATGCACGAAAAGGTTGACGGCGCTGGCCATCTCCTTCGGCATCATCCTGGTCAAGTCCTGGTTCATCTTCTCGATCTGGTCCAAATTGGGCATCAGCGGGTTCGAATACGGCGCCATAGAGTTCTCCTGGTCGTTTCTTCGTTCGCCCCGCCCTTCGCTGCGGACTTCCGCCCGCGTAAACATTCTTCTATTCCGCCGCCACCATCACAGGCTCGGCCCGGTGCGCATTGCGCGAAAACTCGTCGATGCGCCGCTCCACTTCGCCGCGGAAATGCCGCATCAGTCCCTGGATCGGCCATGCCGCCGCGTCGCCAAGCGCGCAGATCGTATGGCCCTCGATCTGCTTGGTGACGTCGAGCAGCATATCGATCTCGCGCTTCTGCGCCTCGCCGCGCACCAGCCGTTCCATCACCCGCCACATCCAGCCGGTGCCTTCGCGGCATGGCGTGCACTGGCCGCAGCTCTCGTGCTTGTAGAAATAGGAAAGCCGCGCGATCGCCTTCACGACATCGGTCGACTTGTCCATGACGATGACAGCCGCGGTTCCAAGGCCGGATTTGAGGTCGCGCAGCGCGTCGAAATCCATCGGCGTGTCGATGATCTGCTCGGCCGGTACCAGCGGCACAGAGGCGCCGCCCGGTATGACCGCCAAAAGATTGTCCCAGCCGCCGCGAATGCCGCCGCAATGCGTCTCGATGAGCTCGCGGAACGGAATCGACATCGCCTCTTCGACCGTGCACGGATTGTTGACGTGGCCGGAGATGCAAAACAGCTTGGTGCCGACATTGTTGGGCCGGCCGAAGGACGAGAACCAGGCCGCACCGCGGCGCAGGATGGTCGGCGCGACCGCGATCGATTCGACATTGTTGACCGTGGTCGGGCAGCCATAGAGGCCGACATTGGCCGGGAATGGCGGCTTCAGCCGCGGCTGGCCCTTCTTGCCTTCGAGGCTTTCGAGGAGTGCAGTCTCCTCGCCGCAGATATAGGCGCCGGCGCCGTGGTGCATGTAGATGTCGAAATCATAGCCGGAGGTGTTGTTCTTGCCGATCAGCTTGGCCTCATAGGCTTCCTCGATCGCGCGCTGCAGCGCCTCGCGCTCGCGGATGAACTCGCCGCGCACATAGATGTAGGCGGCAATCGCGCCCATGGCGAAACCGGCAAGCAGCGCGCCCTCGACCAGCGTGTGCGGGTCGTTGCGCAGGATGTCGCGGTCCTTGCAGGTGCCGGGCTCGGATTCGTCGGCATTGATGACGAGATAGCTCGGCCGGCCATCGCTCTGCTTGGGCATGAATGACCATTTGAGGCCCGTCGGGAAGCCGGCGCCGCCGCGGCCGCGCAGGCCCGACGCCTTCATCTCGTTGACGATCCACTCGCGGCCCTTGGCAACGATGCCGGGCGTGTTGTCCCAGGCGCCGCGCGCCATCGCGCCGGCCAACGACTTGTCAAACAGGCCGTAGATATTGGTGAAGATGCGGTCTTTGTCCTGAAGCATTTTTCGTCCCTCAGACCGGCTTCTTGCCGAAGACGCGGATGTATTCGGCGACGCCACCCTTGGCGAGCGCCTTGGCCTGCTTGACCCAGTCGTCGCGATCGATGCGGCCCTGGAAAGAGAGATAGCCATCCACCCACTCGCGTTCGGCCTTCTTCCACGACGCGACCTGCGCGAAGGTGAAAATGCCGAGCGTATGCAGGATGCCCTCGATCTTGGGGCCGACGCCGGAGATCAGCTTCAGGTCGTCGACCTGTGCCGGTTTATCGATGCCGGCTGGACGGTTTTTGTCCCCGAGCGACGGTTTGGCCGTCTTGGCGGCCGGTACCTTGACCTCCGGCGCCTTGAAGGCGGATGCCGGCTCGGCCTTGATTATCGGGCCGCTGCGCTGCTTGGAAACCTGCTCGACCTTGGAGTCCGCCTTGTTGGCGTTGGCGGCCGAATGCAGCGGCGCGGCAACGCTCGCCGCCTTTTCAACCGCCGGCGCGACCTTGGTTTTTGAAGGCGTCTTCAATGCCGGGCTGGTTTCAGGGGTGTCGGTCTTCGGCTTGCTGGTGTTGGACGGTGCGACAGGGGCCGCGGCCGGCCCCGGCACAGGCGCCGCGATGATCGCGTCGGGCGCCGCCCTGGCGGCCTTGGCGGCCTCCCTGGCCTCCCTTTCGCGGGTCGACTTGAGGATCGCCTTTTCGCTCGTCAGCGTGGTGAGGCCGGAGGCCGGCTCGGAGCCGGTGCGGCCGTTCTGCGGCCCCGGTTCCACCGAAGCACCCTTGCCGGCGTCATAGAGATCGATGATTTCAGCCAGGCGTTCCGGCGTCAGATCCTCGAACGTGTCCTTGAAGATCATGACCATCGGCGCGTTGACGCAGGCGCCAAGGCATTCGACCTCTTCCCAGGACAAGGTGCCCTTGTCGTTGGCGTGGAACTGGTCGTGATGGATTTTGGAGCGGCAGACATCCATAAGCGCTTCCGAACCGCGCAGCATGCAGGGCGTGGTGCCGCAGACCTGGATATGCGCACGCGTGCCGACCGGATTCAACTGGTACTGCGTGTAGAAGGTCGCGACTTCGAGCCCGCGGATACGCGGCATGCCGAGCATGTCGGAAATCGTCTCGATGGCCGCCTTCGTCACCCAGCCTTCCTGCTCCTGCGCTATCATCAGCAAGGGAATGATGGCCGACTGCTCACGGCCCTTCGGGTACTTCTTGATCCATTGCTTCGCCGCAGCCGCGTTCGCCCGGTTGAAGGCGAAGGATGCTGGCTGGACGCTGGCTTCTGCGAGACGGCGGACTGACATTTAGCGATCGACCTCACCAAACACGATGTCGAGGGAGCCGAGAACGGCGGTGACGTCGGCCAGCATGTGGCCGCGGCAGAGGAAATCCATCGCCTGCAGATGCGCGAAACCCGGCGCGCGCAGCTTGCAGCGGTAGGGCTTGTTGGAGCCGTCGGAAACCAGATAGACGCCGAATTCGCCCTTCGGCGCCTCGACCGCGGCGTAAACCTCGCCGGCCGGCACGCGATAACCCTCGGTGTAGAGCTTGAAGTGATGGATCAGCGCTTCCATCGAGCGCTTCATCGCCTGGCGCTTGGGCGGCACCACCTTGCCGTCGAGGTTCGACACCGGCCCGGTGCTTTCCTTGCCGAGCAGGAGATCGACGCACTGGCGCATGATCTTCGCAGACTGGCGCATTTCTTCCATGCGCACGAGGTACCGGTCGAAGCAGTCGCCGTTCTTGCCGATCGGAATGTCGAAATCCATTTCCGAATAGCATTCATAGGGTTGCGACTTGCGCAGGTCCCAGGGAGCACCCGAACCGCGCACCATCACGCCCGAAAAACCCCAGGCCCAGGCATCGGCCAGCGAGACGATGCCGATGTCGACATTGCGCTGCTTGAAGATGCGGTTGCCGGTCAGCAGCTGATCGAGGTCGTCGATCGACTTCAGGAACGGGTCGATCCACTTGCCGATGTCCTCGACCAGTTTCTGCGGCAGGTCCTGGTGGACGCCGCCGGGACGGAAATAGGCGGCATGCATGCGCGAACCGGAGGCGCGCTCATAGAACACCATCAGCTTTTCGCGCTCGACGAAGCCCCATAGCGGCGGCGTCAGCGCGCCGACGTCCATCGCCTGCGTCGTCACATTGAGGATGTGCGACATGATGCGGCCGATTTCGCAGTAGAGAACGCGGATCAGCTGGCCGCGCTTCGGCACTTCGATGCCGAGCAGGCGCTCGGCGGCGAGCGCGAAGGCGTGCTCCTGGTTCATCGGCGCGCAATAGTCGAGCCGGTCGAGATAGGGAATCGCCTGCAGGTAGGTTTTGGCCTCGATCAGCTTTTCGGTGCCGCGATGCAAGAGCCCGATATGCGGATCGACGCGATCGACGACTTCGCCGTCCAGCTCCAGCACAAGGCGCAAAACGCCGTGCGCCGCAGGGTGTTGCGGGCCGAAATTGATGTTGAAGTTGCGGACCGAGGTTTCAGCCATTTACTGCTTTGCCTTCTCGTCACCCGGCAGCACGTAATCCGTACCTTCCCACGGGGACAAAAAATCGAAATTGCGGAATTCCTGCTTGAGCTCGACCGGCTCGTAGATAACGCGCTTGGCTTCATCGTCGTAGCGCACCTCGACGAAGCCGGTCAGCGGGAAATCCTTGCGCAGCGGGTGGCCTTCGAAACCGTAATCGGTCAACAGGCGGCGCAAGTCGGGATGGCCCGAAAACAGCACGCCGTAGAGATCGTAGGTCTCGCGCTCGAACCAGTCGGCGCCGGGAAAGACGCCGGTGATCGACGGCACCATCGTCTCTTCGTCGGCCTGCACCTTGACGCGGATGCGCACATTCTGCTTCGGCGACAACAGATGGTAGACGACGTCGAAGCGCTTGGCCCGCGACGGATAGTCGGCGCCACAGACGTCGATGATCGAGATGAACTGGCAGCGCGCATCGTCGCGCAGGAACGTCATCACCTCGACCAGATCGCGCGGCTCGACATGGATGGTAAGTTCGCCATAGGCGATATCAGCCTCGTTCACGCGGCCGATCAGCTTCTCGCCGAGATAGTTCGACAGTTCGCTCAGGGATGCGGTCATGATTTACCGTTCGATCGTGCCGGTGCGGCGGATCTTCTTCTGCAGGAGAAGAATGCCGTAGAGCAGCGCTTCGGCGCTCGGCGGGCAGCCGGGCACATAGATATCGACGGGCACGATGCGGTCGCAGCCGCGCACCACCGAATAGGAGTAGTGGTAGTAGCCGCCGCCATTGGCGCAGGAGCCCATCGAGATGACGTAGCGCGGTTCCGGCATCTGGTCGTAGACCTTGCGCAGCGCCGGCGCCATCTTGTTGGTCAGCGTGCCGGCGACGATCATGATGTCGGACTGGCGCGGGGACGCGCGCGGCGCGACGCCGAACCGCTCCGAATCATAGCGCGGCATCGAGGTGTGGATCATCTCGACCGCGCAGCAAGCGAGGCCGAACGTCATGAACATCAGCGACCCGCTGCGCGCCCAGGTGATGAGCGCCTCGGTCGAAGTGACCAAAAAGCCCTTGTCGGCCAACTCGTTGTTGATCTCGAGGAAGAAGGGATCGTCCTCCCCCACCGGCCTGCCGGTGTTGGGATCGATAATACCCTTGGGCTTCGGCGCGACGAGGGTGCCTGAACTGTCGTTCAATCCCATTCCAGCGCTCCTTTTTTCCATTCATAGGCAAAGCCGATGGTCAGCACCGCCAAAAACACCATCATCGACCAGAAACCGAGCATGCCGATCTTCGAAAACGACACCGCCCACGGAAACAGGAAGGCCACTTCCAGGTCGAAGATGATGAACAGGATCGACACCAGGTAGAAACGGATGTCGAACTTCATGCGGGCGTCGTCGAACGAGTTGAAACCGCACTCATAGGCGGAAAGCTTTTCGGGATCGGGATTGCGGTAGGCCACCAGGAAGGGCGCGGCCAGCAGCGCCAGGCCGACAACCAGCGCCACGCCTATGAACAGGACGATGGGCAGGTATGAGCTCAAGAGTGCGTTCATGCTCGGCTTTCCGTTGGCGCCAATCCAGTTTGATTACAGCACCGGACCCTAATGCGGAAGCGTGACAGTTTAACCGCTGAACCGTTTTAAGGGCCTATGCTGCAACGCGGCGAGGGTTAGCGCAGCACTTCCAGCGAAGCAAGTCAAACCTTGTTCAAAACACCGACCTGGATGGCATATCGCGGCAAACTGGTCCGATCCGCTCCTGTTTGATTTCCTTCGCTTTTTACTCCACTTTTCTCTCCTGACATGGATGCCGCCAAAACCCTGCTAGCGTGGGTTGGAATCAGCCATTCGACCCTCGGTCAAAACACTTCAAAGTGATGCCTGCATGAAGGAAAAGATCTCGCTCCCCACGGCCCGTCGCATCGCGCTTGCCGCCCAGGGGTTTCTCGATCCCCGCCCGACCGGCACGCCCGACCGCCGGCATTTTGCCCGCACCCTCTCCCGCACCGGCCTGCTGCAGATCGATTCCGTCAGCGCGGTGGTGCGCGCTCATTATATGCCGCTCTATTCGCGCCTTGGTCCCTACCCGTTCTCGCTGCTCGACAACGCGGCCGTGACGCGTAAGCGCACGGTTTTCGAATACTGGGCGCACGAGGCTTCCTTCCTGCCGGTGGAGACGTACCCGCTGATGCGCTGGCGCATGCAGCGCGCCGAGCGCGGCGATGAGATGTATCTGGGCCTCGCCAAATGGGGCCGCGAACACGCCGCCTATATCGAGGAGATCTACCGCCAGGTCGCCGAGCGCGGCCCGATCGCCGCTTCCGCGCTGGAAGGCCGGAAAGGCTCGGGCGGCTGGTGGGGCTGGAGCCACGCCAAGCACGCCTTCGAATGGCTGTTCTGGGCCGGCCGCATCACCACGGCGCACCGTCGCGGTTTCGAGCGCTTCTATGATCTGCCCGAGCGCGTGTTGCCGCAGGCGATCCTCGACCTCCCGGTGCCGACGCCTGAGGACGCGCACCGCGAATTGCTGCGCATTTCCGCCCGCGCCCACGGCGTGGCGACATCAGGCGACCTGCGCGACTATTTCCGCCTGTCGCCGGCCGACATGAAAGGCCGGCTGGAGGAACTGGTTGAAACGGGCGAATTGCTGCCGGTGCGTGTCGAAGGCTGGGATAAGCCGGCCTATCTTCACCGGGACGCCCGCCTGCCGCGCAAAGTCGAGGCCCGCGCCCTGCTGGCGCCGTTCGATCCGGTAGTCTTCGAACGCTCGCGCACGGAGCGGCTGTTCGATTTCCACTACCGCATCGAGATCTACACGCCGGCCGACAAGCGGCAATACGGTTATTATGTCCTGCCCTTCCTGCTCGGCGACCGGATCGTGGCGCGCGTCGACCTGAAGGCCGATCGCCCGGCCAGCATACTGCGCGTCCATGCGGCCTATGCGGAGGCTGGCGCGCCGCCTGAAACCGCTGCAGAACTGTTCGAGGAATTGAAGCAGATGCAGGGCTGGCTTGGCCTTGAGCGCATGGAAGTGACCCCGGCCGGCGATTTGGGCCCGGCGCTGGCCGACATCGCCATGTCGTAAGCTCGCGTTGACACCGCCGCTCGCAAAAGCCTAAATCCGGTTCAGATGGTCTCTTGCCCGCAACGGCAAGAGCTAAGAGGGAATGCGGTGCGGGGCAAAATCCCAAATCCGCGGCTGTCCCCGCAACTGTAAGCGAAGAGCCAAGGCCGAAAGCCACTGGGAGTTCCCGGGAAGGCGGCTACCCAAGGCGATGACCCGCGAGCCAGGAGACCTGCCGTCTGCGACTTTAGAATCCGATCGCCCGGCGGGTTTCCGGGCAAGGAGCCCGATCTTTGGACCACGACAGCAGTTTTTCGGCTGGCACAGCTGATATTTCGTCCGGCCATGATGATGCCTTGGCCGGCGTCACCATCATCGTCTGCGCCTCCTGCCGCAATGAGACCGGCTCCGACGCCCATCCCCGCGCCGGCGAATTGCTGGCGGACGACACGCGCCGCGCCGCATCCGGCGACGACATCCGCATCCGCAGCGTCGAATGCCTCGGCAATTGCAAGCGGCGCCTCAGCGCCGCCATCCTGCGCGACGGCTGCTGGAGCTATGTCTTTGGCGACCTGACCGAGACCAGCGGCGCCGACCTCGTCACGGGCGCCAAGCTTTTCGCCACCTCGACCGACGGTCTCATTCCCTGGCGTGGCCGCCCCGATAGCCTGAAGCGCGGCCTCGTTGCCCGCATCCCTCCCCTCGACATGCTGAAGGACTGACCATGACTGCCCCAGATTCGTCTGCGAACCTCTCCCGCGTTCCCTGCACCGTCGTCACCGGCTTCCTCGGCGCCGGCAAGACGACGCTGGTCCGCCATCTCCTGGAAAACGCTGGCGGCAAGCGCATTGCCATCATCGTGAACGAATTCGGCGACATCGGCATCGACGGCGAGATTTTGAAGGGCTGCGGCATCGACACCTGTCCGGAGGAAAACATCGTCGAACTGGCCAATGGCTGCATCTGCTGCACCGTCGCCGACGATTTCGTCCCGGCGCTCGACAAGATCCTCGCGCTGACGCCGAGGGTCGACCACATCCTGATCGAGACTTCGGGCCTGGCGCTGCCCAAGCCGCTGGTCCAGGCCTTTCAATGGCCGAGCGTGAAGAGCCGCGTCACAGTCGACGGCGTCATCGCCGTGGTCGACGGGCCGGCATTGGCCGAAGGCCGCGTCGCCAGCGACATGGATGCTCTGCAGGCACAGCGCGCCGGGGACGAGACGCTCGACCACGACGACCCGGTGGAAGAACTGTTCGAGGACCAGATCGCCTGCGCCGACCTGATCATCCTGTCGAAGAGCGACCTGATGGACGCCGCCGGCACCGCCCGCGCCAATACCATCATTGGCGAACACTCCGCCCGCGCGGTGAAGATCGTGCCGACATCGCATGGCAAGGTCGATCCCTCGGTGCTGCTCGGGCTCGGTCTGGCCGTCGAGGACGACATCCAGAACCGCAAGTCCCATCATGACGGCGCGTTCGACCACGAGCATGACGACTTCGACACCTTCATCGTCGACATTGCCTCGATCGCCAATCCGGACGAGCTGGCAAAGCGCGTCGCCACCGTCGCAGAAGAAGAGAACGTGCTGCGCGTAAAAGGCTTCGTCGAAGTCGGCGGCAAGCCGATGCGGCTCTTGCTGCAGGCCGTCGGGCCGCGCGTCAATCATTACTATGACCGCGCCTGGACCGCGCAGGACGACCGCCGCTCGCGTCTCGTCGTCATCGGCCTGAAAGGGCTGAACCGCCCGGCGATCGAGCGTATACTCGCCGGCTGATTTCGGACACGGGTCGCGATGCACATCCTCACCACGACATCCGCCTCGCTCGACGACCTCGCCGAGCCGGTCGATCTGCGGCAGACGCCGGCGGATATCGTGGCGCTGTCCTTCACCGACAGCGACCTCGCCGGACTGGCGGCAGCCTGGAAGGCCGATGCCGGCCGCCTGCCCTCGATGCGGCTGGCCGCACTTCGTGACCTGCGCCATCCCATGTCCGTCGACCTCTGGATCGACAGCGTCGCCCGCCACGCCAAGATCATCCTCGTGCGCATCCTCGGCGGCTACGACTGGTGGCGCTACGGCTGCGACCAGCTCGCCTCGACCGCCCGCGAACGCGGCATAAAACTGGCGCTGCTGCCCGGCGAAATGCCGCGACGAGGATTTGCGCCTGATCGAAGCCTCGACGCTGCCGCGCGAAGAGTTGGACGGCCTGCTCGACTATTTCCGCGAGGGCGGCCCGGCGAATATGAGCGCGCTGGTGCGGAGATTGGCGCGGCTGGCGGGGTCGGATGCGCCTTTCGTCGAACCGGTCGCCGTGCCCAAAGCTGGCTACTACGAACCCGGACGTGGCGTCGTCCCCCTCCCCCTCGGAGGGGAGGGTCCGGCCGCAGGCCGGGGGTGGGGTCCTCTCCGAAGCGCGCCGACTCAAAGAAACGCCGCGTCCAGTCGCACCGACCCCACCCGGCCCTGCGGGCCATCCTCCCCTCGAGGGGGAGGGAAGGGTCGTACCTATCCTGTTCTACCGCTCGATGCTGCTGGCCGCCGATGTCGCGCCAATCGACGCACTTTTTGAAGCTCTGCGACAGCGCGGCATCAACCCAGTCCCCATCTTCGTCTCCAGCCTCAAGGACCCGGCATCCCTGGCGTTCGTGGAAACAGCACTCGCCTCACTGAAACCCGCCGCCATCATCACCGCTACCGCTTTCGCGTCCGGTGCCGAACCCGGCAATGAGACCTTGTTCGACCGCGCCGGCGTGCCGGTCTTCCAGGTCATCGTCGCCACCACCCGCCGCGACGTCTGGGAGACCAACCAGCGCGGCCTGGCGCCCGCCGACCTTGCCATGCATGTCGTGCTGCCCGAGCTCGACGGCCGCATCCTGGCTGGCGCCATTTCCTTCAAGGGCGAGAGCGAGATCGATCCAGCACTTGGCCACCGCGCTTTCGCCAACCGGCCGGAACCGGATCGCGTGGCGCAAGTGGCTGACCGCGTCGCGGCCTTCATCCGCCTGCAGGAGACAGCCCGCGCCGAGCGCAAGCTGGCGATCCTGATGCCGGATTATCCCAGCGCCCCCGGCCGCACCGGCTATGCCGTCGGCCTCGACGTGCCGTCCAGCGTGCTGGCGATGCTGCATGACCTGAGGGGACAGGGCTATGATGTTGAGGGGATACCGGAGACGCCGCGGGAACTGCTGGGTATGTTGGAAACGGGCGAGCATGGGCTGGCCTTGCAGGATTACATGGCCTTCTCGAACGAATTGCCGACTGCGGCAATTGTTGCGATCGAAGCCGCTTGGGGGAAGGTGGAAGATGAGACGGGTCTGCGCGAGGCGCCCCCCTCTGTCCTGCCGGACATCTCCCCCTCAAGGGGGGAGAT